>JBQCEI010000782.1:0-2513 GCA_051960375.1 Aureliella sp.
CGGCCCTTTCGGCTTTCGGTTCGGTGGCGGCTGCCGTTCGAGCCGTCGAGTTCGACCAGACGACTTCCGCCAATATTGCCGGGCCTTGGTCCCACCTCTCCTTCGTTTACGAGGATCAGACCGACGAGCCGCCTAAGACGTCCGAGCTCGTTTTCGATGCGGGCGATGTAGCCAGCGCTGTCCTGCCATCGCTCGAGGGCCAGGTCAGCTTTCAACATGGCGTGGCTGGCCTGCGCGTGGATGTTGATATCGATGGCGACGGCAACGCCGACTACAAGGCGACCACCGATTCGTACGGTCAATTCGTCATTCGCTTCGACAACCTGCCCGACAATACCGCGTCGATCGACGTGCGGACCGTAGCGACCAATCCGGCAACCAAGCTGGTTCAAGAAGAAGCATGGCAAACGCTCGCGGTCAACTACGTGATCGCCACTCCCGCGGCCGCGAGCATTGTCGACATGGCGCTCGTCGAGGACACCGGCACCAGTTCGACCGATCGCGTGACGACGAAACCGAAGATCAAGGGAGGTGTGAGCCGCGGTCCCACCGGTCGCTTGATGGTCGTCGAGGTCGATACCAACGGAGATCAGGTGGCCGACGGCGTAACGCTTGTCGGGGCCAATCTGCAATGGGCCTATTCTCCCACAGGACTGTCGATTGGTTCCGTAACCGTTGCAGCGCGGACGCGCGATACCGCGGTCAATGGACAGACCACTTTAGGAGCCTGGTCCAGCTTTACATTCACGCTGCAATCGGGCGTCGACAGCAACGGCTCGACCGACGAACAAGACCAGCAGGGCGCCATCGGGGATGCGGAAAATCAAGCCGGACAAGATCAAAACGCAGCCGATGCGGACTTGTCCGATGCGATTATCACGGCCAACCAAGATCAAGCTGCCAGCGTATCGGCCGCGGATGCTCAGTTCGATCAAGACGTTGCGCAGGCGGCGGCCGACTTTGCCCAGGCGCAAGCGGCAGCCGCTGCCAACTATCAGGCCGCCTTGGCCGCCTTCACGGGCAACGCATCCAACTTCGACTTTCAGCCGCTGCAGTGGCCCGACTCGCCGCAGTTCCAGCGATTGACCATTCCTGATGATGGAACGCAGCCCAAGCCTCCTCGCAGTCAGCCCGACTACTCGGGGCCTAACTTCGACTTTAACTCCAACGGCGCGTACCTGGCCGCCAGCAATTTTGCCAATACGACGTACCGAAACGCCGTCAGCAACGCCGAAAGCAACCGGCGTTCTCAGGACAAGGCTGCTCAACAAGCCTACCAAGATGCGCTCAAAGCGGAACGCGATCGAGCCAAGGATGCAACCGAGGATGCCTACGACGATTACCACGATGCGTTAGAAGTACCGGCTTCGACCGACCTGGCCGCCGCACATGAAACCTACAACACAAGTATTCAAGGGGCTTGGGACGGCTATCGCACCAGCGTCGACAGCGCGGACGAAGCGCGGCGCTCCGCGATGGAGTCGGCATCCAATACGGCCCAGTCCAGCTACCAATCGGCTTGGAACGCTTTCAAAAGCGAGGCCGACTCGGCATGGAGCGATTTGTTATCGGTGTTGAACAGCGATCCTCCTCCTAGCGAGGATGCTCGCAAGTCTGCGTGGAACGCATATAGCTCGCGCATGCTCTCGGCCGGGAAGACTCGCGACCAAGCCGATGCAGACACCTCTCATGCATTTACCGATGCCGCGATCACTGCCAACACTACTTGGTACAAGGCGCTGGCCGACGCGCAGCAGAAGCTCTCGTTGGATCAAAACGCTGCGGCAGAAACGTATGAAGGAGCGGTCGCTGCACACGACAACGAACTCCGCAGCAAAAAGATCGCGGCGACGATTACGCTTGAGAAGGCTCTGGCTACGATCAAGCGAGACTCAGCGAAGGCGAACGCCGATGCTGCTCGCGATCGCGACAAAAAGCTGGCCACCAATGCGAGAACGGAACAACTTGCCATCGAACAGGCCAAAGCCAACCTATGGGTCGCCGAAGCCAGCGCCAAGAAGACTGCTCTGATTGCGTGGAACTCGGCGGTCGGATCACCTTGGACCGCCTATCAGCTCGATCTCGCCAATAACGAGCTGTCGTACTACCAGTCGCTGCAGACGGCCCACAACACCCGCACTCAGGCGGTCGCCGACGCTGAGAAAATCCGGGCCGATGCGGTCGCTGATGCGCGCAACAAGTCCGCACGCGACCGCGCCGATGAACAGTACAAGTTGGATACCGGCTATTCGGACGCCAAGTCGACCTACTGGACCAACAGCGCTACCAAGCTGAACGATGCGACGACCGACTCAATCGACGAGCGCAAAACAATCCGAGACAAGCTGGCGAACATCGCGCATGCAAGAGCGCATCAAAGCGCAGACGATGGAGCGACGTATGCCCGCGCAATCAATGATGCCGGGCACGACTACGCCACGACGATGATCTCCAGTCGTACGCTCAACGGCGTTCCCGCAGCCACGGCGATCGGCGCTGGCACAACCTTGACC
>JBQCEI010000783.1:0-2198 GCA_051960375.1 Aureliella sp.
AGCAGGGCCGCTGCGCTCGTCGGCAAGGTCCAGCGCAACTGATGATAACCGGACGCTACCGCGTGCCGGCTGATCGGTTGCAGCAAGCCGCTTCTCGAAATCGACGAGCAAGTCATCCAGTGCATCAGGCCGCGCTTGTTGCAGCGCTTGCAAGCGTCGTCGCGCGTGAACGAGATACGGAGCCCAGCCGCGCATGGCGACTTGTTCGGCAAGGTCGACCCGGCGATAGACCTCGCCATGCGACTGCTGGCCGAGCGGCGCCGATGCCAGAGCGTCCACTCCGCCGGCTGCATCGAACTTGTGCAGCCAACGCTCCAAGCGCCGTCCGCTTCCGGCGCGGGCTTCCGTCAGGGCTGCTTGCAGTTCGGCGAGCTCCGCTTCCAACCGCGCGGCCCGCGCCGCTTGCACCAAGGTTGCGAGCAAACAAGCCCCGCGCTCGAGGCTCTCTTCCAAGCTCGCCTCAGAACCCTCGTGAGAAGATCCGCCGGACGTCTCGAGTCTCACTGCCATGATGTTCCTCTCGATCCTTCGCGAAGCTGGTCGCCGTGGCTATCAGTTTCCGCCGAACCCCACTTCAGGTGCAAGTAGACGCACAAGCAATCGGGTGCGAAGTCCGCTCGCTCGCGATGACTGGTAATGGTGTGGTGGCGAGCGAGGCGGAAGCCGCAAACGGCGCAGACTGGGCTTGGCCCTGACCGCCTGCAAACACTATAAGCGGCTGTTCAACCCAGAAACGCGAAAGGGAGGCTCATGATGTCATTGCAGCAATGGAACT
Organism: Aureliella sp.; assembly: GCA_051960375.1. Classification (GTDB taxonomy): domain Bacteria; phylum Planctomycetota; class Planctomycetia; order Pirellulales; family Pirellulaceae; genus Aureliella. The sequence continues at coordinate 776 of JBQCEI010000783.1, forward strand.
GTTCGAGGCGAATCCTCGGTGCGCCCCTCGCGCTGGCTACATTGACCCTGAGCGTGATTGCGTTGACGTTGGGTTTGGTCCCACTCGGTTCGATTGCGTACGGCCAGGCCCCCGCAGCGCTCCCGAGCACTCCTGCGTTGCCGAGTAACCCGATGCCGAGCGCGTCGGTGCCGAGTTTGGAATCGGCGCCGGCAGCCGGTTCAGCAGCGGCAGCGAGTGCCGCGCCGGGCTCGACGCTCAAGACGCAGCGCGGCAGTGGCGGCGGAGTGCCGAACTTGCCGAGCGATGCGGGTCAGTACTGGGAGACGTACGACTTGCGCCCGTACACCAAAGAGCTCAGCACGGTCGATCGGCCGCATCAAGCGGTGATCGACTGGATTTTGCGAGACACCGGAACCGATGCTTGGTTCACCGATCCATTTGGTTTTATCAACGCGGACCGAAACACGTTGCGGGTTTATCACAACGAACAAATGCAGCAATTGGTCCGGCAAGCTTACGAGCGATTCGTCAACGGCACGACGACGCCGCAGATGTTCGGCTTGCGACTGATTGCTATCAATAACCCGAATTGGCGCACGCGGGGACACACCCTGCTGCGCAGCGTGCCGGCGCAGTCGCCTGGAGTGCAAGCATTCCTGGCGAGCAAGGAAAACAACGCGCTCTTGATGGCGATGCTTCGCGGCCGGAGCGACTTCAAGGAACTGGCCAGCGTCACGATCACGACTCACAACGGCCAGCCGCAAGTGCTCGAGCAGTTGCGAACTCGCAACTTTGTGCGCGAGTTCCAACCCGCCGCCAACAGCTGGCCGCCCTACTTGCCGGTCACCGGAGAAATCCAGGAAGGGTACCGTCTGCAGATGAGTCCGTTACTGAGCCTGGACAAGCAGAGCATCGATCTGGTAATCAAGTGCCACATCGACCAGGTCGAACGCTTTTCGGGCGTGACGCTCGACTTGCCGCTGCCCGGCGGGCAGATGCACAGCGGACAGATCCAAGTGCCGCAGCTCGCCTCGTGGCGACTGCACGAGCGTTTCCGCTGGCCGGCCGACGAAGTGTTGATCCTCAGCTGCGGCGTGGTCGCCTCGCCGCAGCCCACCAACAGCAACACGTTGCTCGGGCAAGGCAGCACGCTTATCGGTCTGGACCGGCTGATGCCGGCGGGCGACCGAGCCGACGCGCTGCTCGTGATCGAGTACCTCGGCGATGCCGGACGCGCGACGCAGGCCGCCGCGGCCACCGCCGCCGCGCCGGCCAATCCGCTGACCCGCGGCCGCTACTAACAAACCATCAGCCGCTAGGCGTTAGCCCGCAGAACGATTAGCCGCAGGACGTTAGCCCGCGGTTTGCGAGAAGAAACCGGCCGCCACGCGCGAGCCCGCTGATCAAGCGCAAGCATCCTGTGACTGACACTAAAAAAATA
>JBQCEI010000784.1:0-5571 GCA_051960375.1 Aureliella sp.
GGGTATGCTGAAAGCATGGTGGTCACTGCGCACGTGGCCACCGGCTCGTTGATCATCTGTTTTTCAACCGTCGCCGCTTTGGGCGCCTGGCGCACTGGCACGCAGGCAGCGACTCGGCCTGAGGGTAATTGGCAGTGGAAAAAGCAACTGGCGTAGGACATCGCGCAGCGGCGGTCGGCGCGATGCCTGCACGCGTCCAGAGCCGACTTTCGTATTACATCGAGCTCACCAAGCCTCGCATCCTGGTCATGATTTTGCTGACCGTGGTGATCGCGATGGTGGCGGTAGGAACCACGCTGCACGTCTGGACCGTCTTCTGGGCCTGCCTCGGGACCGCGATGGTCGCTGCCAGCGCCAGCGTGCTCAATCAGTGGATCGAGCGCGACCGCGATGCGGTGATGCTGCGCACCAGTCGCCGGCCGTTGCCGATGGGGCGCGTCGCCGCCAGCCAAGCCGCCTGGATGGGCTGGTTGCTGGTGATCGTCGGCTCGCTCATTTTGGGCGCCTTGGTGAACCTGCCGACGATGGTGGGCGGGCTGGCGACTTGGTTTCTGTATGTCGCCGTGTACACGCCGCTGAAGCTGCGGAGCTGGACCAACACGCTCATCGGCGCCCTGCCGGGAGCCTTGCCGGTGTGGATGGGCTGGACCGCTGCCGATGGTTCGCTGACCGATCCGAGGGCCTGGACGCTGCTGGGCATCCTGGTCGCTTGGCAGCTGCCGCACTTCATGGCCATCGCCTGGCTGTATCGCGAACAGTATGCCGCCGCCGGATACAAGATGATCACGATCACCGATCCGAGCGGACGCGGCGCCTCGTGGCATGCCGTCCTGGGTTCGGTGGCGCTGGTGTTGCTTTCGATCGCCGCCGTCCCGCCGACCAGCATCGTGCAGAGCGTGCTGTGCGTGGCCGGGGTGGCCGTGTCGGGATGGATGCTCTACGCGTCGATCGTGTTTAGCCGACAGCAAAATCAGATCACCGCCCGCCGCATGCTGCGCGTCAGCCTAATGCACCTGCCGCTGATTATGCTGGTCGTGCTGTTGGCTCGGTTGCTGGGTTAGCCGCCGGTTCAGCGAATCGGCTGAATTGAGTAAAGCAGCCGGCAGCACAGTGGCGGCCGGTTTCTGGCCGCGAACCGCGGGCTAACGCCCTGCGGCTGATCGACGGGCTGCGAGAGTGTCACGCCAAAGAATACGAATCCTGACGAGCCTTCCCACCTAAAGATCGCTGACTCGGTGCGTCGCCGATTCGAGCGGCGGCTCGGTCAGCGACCTACCCCCACTGGTTACGAACTCCGACTGGCTTTTCGAGCATGACATCGACGAAGTTTCCTCACAACGCTCCCGCGCCTCAAGACGACCGAAGTGGTGCGATCGAGGCGTCTGGCGGCGGCTCGCATCTCCAAAGCCATGGTTCGCATGGACACGGAGCGCATCATGGGCTGCTCTACCAGCCCGCGCTGCCGATGTCGCGCGGCAAGACGATGCTGTGGTTGTTTCTGTCGACGGAAATCATGTTCTTCGCCGCTCTGATCGGCACGTATATCGTCGTACGCTTCGGCTCGCCGACCGGCTCGTGGCCGCGGCCGATCGACGTGCATGTCGAAGAATGGGTCGGCGCGGTCAACACGTTCGTCCTGATTTGCTCCAGCGTCTCGATCGTGCTGGCGCATGACGCTGCCAAGCGCAATCGCGCCGGGGCCGCGTGGCGGTGGGTGCTGGTGACGTTCTTGCTCGGCTGCGTGTTCCTCGGCTTCAAGGCGTACGAATATCGCTCCAAGTACGTGCACGCCCTCGTGCCGTATCCCCCACATAGCAACATCTACGATCGCGCCGACATCCATTATGTGGGCGCGGTCACCGACCGCTTGGCCGAGCTGACCAACCAGATCAACGCCGATACGGCTCGCCAAAATGAATTGGTCGGTCAGGTCGAATCGATCCCCAGCGAGCTGAGCACGCTGCAAGAAGAGATCCCCGAACTGCGCAATCGCCGTGGCGAACTGGCGACGAAGATCCTCGCCGCGCAGGCCGCTGCCACGGGCACAACTGCCGCTCCGCCCGCCGCCGCGGGCGAGAACGCTACGAGCGATGCAGCCGCGAACGACAAAGCCGCGAACGACGAAGCTGCAAGTGACGAAGCGGCTGACGAAAGTGAAGCCAGCGAAGCGGATGCGGCGGAGCCTGCCGCGGACGAACTGGCCGAGGCACGCAGTGAGCTCAAGGCCGTCGAGAGCGATCTGAACGCGAAACAAGCGACGCTGGAGAAGCTCAAGCGCGAAGCGCCCGCCCTGCGGCAAGAACTGGCTCGGCTCCAGAGAGACGAGACGGCTCGCGCCGAGCGATTGAAGGTCGTCAATCAACTGACGGCCGTCGCCGCCAAGTGGACCTCGCGCGTCGTCGGTCGCGATCCCGATCCGGTGACGCAGCAATTGGCCATGCTCGCGCTGGCCCAAGATATTTATCCGCTCCGCAGCTACGCCGAGGCCGCCGAGCAGTACGATCGCCAAGAAGACGTGCAGCTAGCGCAAACGATCCGCGATACCGAAGCGGGTCTGGCCAAGCTGACCGAGACCAACACCGCGCTGACCGAAAAGCTGACTGCTACCCAAGCGGCCAGCGACAAGCTCACGGCCGAAGCAACCGAGCTGAACGAAGAACTAGCCAAGCTGCCCGAACCTCCGGCCGAAGAGCCCAAGTCGGACGAAAGCAAGTCGGACGAAGGCAAGTCAGAAGAGAGCTCAGAAGAGAGCTCAGACGAAGCCTGCGCCGCGACGCCGGCACAGGACGAAGGCGAAGAGTCGACTGAAGAGCCGGCGGACGAACCTTCCCAGGAAGAAGAGCCCGCCAAGGCGTCGGACAACGATCAAAAGTCCGATGACGAAAAGTCCGACGAGCCCAGCAAGCAAGACGAAGCGACTGACGAAGACAAACCCGCCGCTGACGACAAGCCCAAGGACAACGATAAGCCGGCCGAAGAAACCGATAAACCCGCGGATGAAAGGCCCGCCGATGAAAAGCCCGCGGACGAAAAGCCCGCGGACGAAAAGTCGGATGTCAAAGACGTCGAGAGCGACAAGTCCGATAGCGATAAGAAGCAGAGCGACAAGTCCGAGAAGAGCCCAAAGAGCGAAGCGGCCAAGGTCGAGGCTCGCCGGGCTGCGATCACCAAGCGGCTAGCCGAGATCGAAGCCGAGAACGGTCAGTACGCACAAACGCTCTCCGAGCTCGCGCTGGAGGCCACCAATGCCGAGACCGCTCGTGGCCAGCTCCAGAGCGAGCATGACGCGGCGGTCGCTCGCCAGGAGTTCCGCGCCGAGATGGCGCAGATGCACGGCGGGCTGAATCATCACTATCTGTGGCTGAAGTTGCCGATGAGCATTCCGAGCGGGCATATGTGGGCCTCGACCTACTTCCTGCTGACCGGCATTCACGCCATTCACGTGCTCATCGGTTTGATCGTCTTTGCAATCGCGCTGACGCTCGAGCTCGGACCGGCGCGGGCCAACCTGCTCGAGAACTCGGGCTTGTACTGGCACTTCGTCGACATCGTCTGGATCTTCCTGTTCCCCCTCATTTATTTGTTCTAAAGCAAGAGCCACATGCACGACCCAACCTCGTCCGCCCTTGCCGCCGAGCCAGCCGCCAGCGATCGCATCCAGCCGGGCCATGGCCACCAGGAGCATGGTCACCAAGATCATGGCGACCATGGCGGCGATGAGCACGTTTCGATTCCGCGCATGGCCCTGATCGTGTTTGTGGTGCTGTGCTTGCTGACCTGCACCTCGCTGCTGACCTATACGAACTACTGGCAAGAGCACGTGCCGGTGGAAGTCGGCCGGGCCGTCATGCTCGCCGTCTCGGTGACCAAAGCCTTTTTGGTCGTGGCGTTCTTTATGCACCTCTGGTGGGAGATGAAGTGGAAGTACGTGGTCACGTTCCCGGCGCTCATCGTCAGCATTTTGCTCGTCACGTCGCTGGTGCCCGACATCGGCATGCGGACTCACCAGTACGATTCGGCCCGATTGCTCAACGCTCCCGAACCGATGCCCTACACGGTCGGCCGCGAGCTCGAAGTTGCGCAGCCCGTGGCCTCGGCCGCTGCATCGCATGCTGGCGACCACGCCGCTTCGCACTCGGACACCCCGGCGCAGGAGAGTCACTAGTTTCCAGTTGCTAGTTACTAGTTACTAGTTACTCCCCCGTTCCATTGTCTTTTTTGCAGCAGCCTCACTTGACTCTACCGGATCCTGCTCTCGACGTTTCTGGACTCGTTCATCGCTACGGCACGCACACGGCGCTCGCAGGTTTGACGCTGCGCATCGAGCCGGGTGAGATCTTTGCCTTGCTCGGCCCCAACGGCAGCGGCAAGACAACTCTGTTTCGGCTGCTCAGCACGCTGATGCCGGTCAGCGAAGGGACGATTCGCGTCTTCGGTCATTCGCTCCCCGGCGAAGCCTCGGCGGTGCGTGCCCAGCTGGGCGTCGTCTTTCAAAACCCAAGCTGCGACCGCAAGCTCACCGTCCGCGAGAACCTGCGCTGCCAAGCCGCGCTCTACGGCCTCAAAGGCTCGGCTCGCGAACAGCGGATCGCCGAAGTGCTGGGCGAACTCGGTTTGACCGATCGTACGGATTGGCGCCTAGAAAAATTGTCGGGCGGTTTGCAGCGACGCGTCGACATTGCCAAGAGCATGTTGCACGCGCCGCGATTGCTGATCCTCGATGAACCGAGCACGGGGCTCGATCCGGCTGCGCGGCTCGACCTGTGGCATGCGCTGGTCGGCCTCCGCGATCGCCACGGCGTGACACTGCTGCTGACGACGCACTTGCTCGAAGAAGCCGAGAAGGCGGAGCGCATCGGCATCCTGCATCAAGGCAAGATCGTCGCCCTCGGCAGGCCCGAAGAACTTCGCCGCGAACTGGGCGATCGCGTGCTGGTCATTCACGCCCGCGAGCCAGAGCGCGTGCTCGCTTGGCTGCGGACGCGCGAAATCGATTCCGAGGTGCAGCAGGATCAGTTGCGCGTCGCGGGGACTCGAGTGGCCGAACTGGTGGCTCCGCTGACTGCGGAGCTGGGGGATTCGATTCGCAGCCTGTCGCTGGGCGAGCCGAGCCTGGAAGATGTGTTTATCGCCCGCACCGGGCATCAGTTTTGGGATGCCGCCGCGGCCGGAGGGAACGCCTGATGAGCTCACCTGCTACTTCTCGCACCATGGCGCATGCCCTCGACGCACCGAAGCAAGTGGCCCTGCCCCGTCCGCGAAGCACCGCGCTGGGAGCGGTCTGGATGCTGTCGTGGCGCGAATGGGTGCGCTTCTTCCGGCAGCGCAATCGCGTCATCGGCGCTCTTGGACAGCCGATCCTGTTTTGGCTCCTGTTCGGCACCGGCATGCACGGCGCGTTTCGCGGCGAGGTCGGTCAGGATTTCATGACTTACTATCTTCCGGGCACGCTGACGCTGATTCTGCTCTTCACGGCGATCTTTGCCACGATCTCGATCATCGAAGATCGTCGCGAAGGATTTTTACAGAGCGTGCTCGTGGCTCCCGTTCCGCGCTGGACGATCGCTGCGG
>JBQCEI010000785.1:0-6773 GCA_051960375.1 Aureliella sp.
TCTTCTATCCAAAAGTAATTTCCAAACAATTTCCCACACTCCGAACTGCGCAATATTTGCGGGGGTGCGCTGCTTCAGGCTATGTTATTAGGCTGGCCGGCTGTGTCGTAACCGCGTCCCTTGTGTCCCACCTAACGACTCCCAATCCTGCAACGCGTCCTCGCCCGCATGCACTCTCAGGGCGATGCTGCGACGCGTCCCTTCAAGCCGCTAGAGCCAGCCCCCCACCGCTCGCTGGCCACTGACCCGCCACATTCCGTTCACCCCGTACGAGCGCTATGAACGATTCGATGTTTACTCGAGCATCTGCTTGGCTGTGTCGCTGGACCCTCGGTATCAGCGGTTGCTTGCTGGCTGTGCAGGCCAACGCTCAAACGCCTCCGGCCGACCAGGCGGAGGCCGCACCGAACAAGGTCAGCTACGCCCGCGACGTCGAACCGATCTTGCGAGCCAACTGCCAGGGCTGCCATCAGCCGGCCAAGCCGCAAGGCGAGTTCGAGATGACCAGCTTCGCTCGGCTGATGGCCGGTGGCGAGAGCGGCTCGGCAGCGGTCGTCCCCGGCAAGCCCGATGACAGTTACCTGATCGAACTGATCAGCGTGCATGACGGCAAGGCGCAAATGCCCAAGAAGGGTTCGCCGCTGAAGGACTCCGAAATCGAACTGATCCGAAAGTGGATCAGCCAGGGGGCCGTCGACGATCGCCAGAACGATGCTCAGCCGCTCTACACGCAAGACAATCCGCCGCGCTACGACCAACCGCCGGTCATCACCGCGATCGCTTTTTCTCCCAACGGCAAGTGGCTGGCGGTCAGCGGTTTTCATGAAGTGCTGCTGGTCGACGCAGCGACTTGGAAACTGAGCAAGCGACTGATCGGTTTGTCCGAGCGCATCGAATCGGTTGCCTTCTCGAGCGATTCGGCTCGCTTGGCTGTCACCGGCGGTTCGCCCGGCCGCATGGGCGAAGTGCAGGTGTGGGATGTCGAGAAGGGCGAGCTGCTGCTGAGCCATCAAGTGACTTACGATACGGTCTACGGCGGCGCGTTTTCGCCCGATGGCAAACTGGTTGCGTTCGGCTGCGGCGATAACACGGTCCGGGCCATCGATGCGGAGACCGGCGAGCAGAAACTGTATCAGGGCGCCCATGAAGATTGGGTTCGCTCTTGCGTGTTCGCCCCCGATGGCACGCATCTGCTCTCGGCCGGCCGCGATATGACGGTCAAGCTCACCGAAGTCGCAACCGAGCGCTTCGTCGATAACGTCACCTCGATTACTCCCGGAGCCTTGCGCGGCGGTATCAGTTCGCTGGCTCGCCATCCATCGCGCAATGAGATCCTAGTCGGCGGCTCCGACGGCCTGCCCAAGGTCTATCGCGTCTTTCGCGTAACCGCTCGCCGCATCGGCGACGACTCGAACTTGCTGCGTCAGTTCCCCGCTCAAGCGGGACGCATCTCGTCGGTAGCCGTCCATCCGGACAGTTCGCTGCTGGCGGCCGCGAGCACGCTCGATCGGGCCAGCACGCTCCGCGTCTACAAATACAACTTCGACGACTCGCTGCCCGAGGACGTCAAAGCGGTCATGTCCAAGACCAGCGGCGAGCGCAAGCCCGAAGAGCGCAAGTTGCTGGAGGACTATCTGACCAAAGACATCTCGCAAATGGCTTCGGTCGACATTCCCGAAACGAGCGTCTACAGCATCGCGTTCCATCCGACCAATCCGCTGTTGGCTGCCGGCAGCAGCGACGGCAAAATTCGCATCATCAACGCCACCAGCGGAGCAACCGAAGCGACCTTTGCCCCCGCGCCACCGGTCGATCCGGCGCAGCACCAATCGACCAGCGCTCTGGCGGCTCGCGACTCTAACGGCTTGCCTCTCGTCAATGCGATCGATGCCAAAGCCGAACAGGAACGCTTGCCCAAGTCGAAGCTCGCGAAGCTGGAAGTCGAACCGGCTCAGCTGGCGTTTGCGAGCGACCGCGATTATGCCCAGTTGCTGGTCACCGCCGTTTACGAAGACGGCAAGCGCTGCGACGTCACGCGCTTGGCCAAGTACTCGGCTAACCCAGAAGCTTTCAGTGTTTCGCCAAGCGGCTTTGTGCGTCCGAAGGGAGCCCGCGAAGGCAAGATCACGATCGAGTTCGGCGGCATGACCGGCCAAGCAAGCGCCGATGCGCAGAAGTTGGCTGACACGAGTCCGGTCGATTTCGTTCACGACGTCAATCCGATTCTCTCGCGGCTGGGCTGCAATCAAGGCACCTGTCACGGCGCACAAAAAGGCAAGAACGGATTCAAGCTGTCGCTGCGCGGCTACGACCCGATCGAAGACGTGCGAGCCCTCAGCGACGAACTGGCTTCGCGGCGCCTGAACACCGCGGCGCCCGACGCGAGCTTGATGCTGCTCAAGCCGACCGGGCTGGTGCCGCACGAAGGAGGCGTCGTGCTGACCAAAGACAGCGTGTATTACCACACGCTGCGCCAATGGATCGCCAGTGGCGCGAAACTCGATACCCAGTCGCCGCGCGTCAGCCGCATCGAAATTCAACCTGCCAAACCGGTCATCGAACTGGAAGGCGCCTGGCAACAGTTCCGCATCACCGCTTTCTACGCCGACGGCTCGCAGCGCGATGTGACGCGCGAAGCGTTCATCGAAAGCGGCAACAACGAAGTGGCCAAGGCGGGCATGGGCGGTCTGGTCCAAGCGGTGCGCCGCGGCGAAGCTCCGGTACTGGCTCGCTTCGAAGGTGCATACGCAGCCGCGACGCTGACGATCATGGGCAACCGCGATGATTTCCAGTGGCAAGAGCCCGAGCGCTATAACGCGATCGATGAATTCGTCGCGCAGAAGTGGCAGCGGATGAAGATCCTGCCATCCGATGTGGCCAGCGACGCCGAGTTCCTGCGCCGCGTAACGCTCGACCTGACCGGTCTGCCGCCGAAACCCAGCGCGGTGCGAGCCTTTCTGGCCGACCAGCGCGAATCGCGGCTCAAGCGCGCCGAAGTGATCGACCAACTGATCGGCAGCCCCGACTACGTCGAGCATTGGTCGAACAAATGGGCCGACCTGCTACAAGTCAACAGCAAGTTCCTCGGCAAAGAAGGAGCAGAAGCGTTCCGCGGCTGGATTCGCCAGCAAGTCGACGCTAACGTGCCGTACGACGAGTTCGCTCGCAAGCTGCTGACCGCCAGCGGCTCGAACAAAGACAACCCGCCTGCGTCGTATTACAAAATTCTCCGCGAGCCCTCGGCCATCATGGAGAACACGACGCATCTGTTCCTGGCCATTCGCTTCAACTGCAACAAGTGCCACGATCATCCGTTCGAACGTTGGACGCAGGATCAGTACTACGAACTGACCGCGTACTTCGCACAGGTCGGCCTCAAGCGCGATCCGGCCAGCGGCGACCGCAACATCGGTGGCACCGCAGTCGAAGGAGCCAAGCCGCTGTTCGAAGAAGTGGTCGATACGAACCAGGGCGAGACGACGCACGAACGGACTGGCAAGCAGGTCCAGCCGCACTTCCCCTTCCCGGTCGATGTCGCCACCGACCAAGCCGCGCCGCGGCGACAGCAGTTGGCCGCTTGGGTCACCTCCGAGAAGAATCCGTATTTCGCTCGCAGTTTCGTCAATCGCCTGTGGGGTTATCTAACCGGTACGGGCCTCATGGAGCCGCTGGATGATATTCGTGCGGGCAATCCGCCGACCAACCCCGAGCTGCTCGACTTCCTGACCGAGGAATTTGTTAAGAGCAACTTCGACGTCGAGCACATTCTGCGGCTGATCTGCAACTCGCGCACGTATCAGCTGTCGGTAGCGGCGAACAAGTGGAACGAAGATGACACGCTGAACTATTCGCACGCCAAGGCCCGTCGCTTGCCCGCTGAGGTCTTGTACGATGCGGTGTATCAAGTGACCGGCGCAGTGTCGAACATTCCCGGAGTCGCTCCGGGCACGCGGGCGGCCGCTCTGGCCGACGTGGCTGTTAGCTTGCCCGACGGGTTCCTCAACAACCTCGGCCGGCCCGTGCGCGAGAGCGCCTGCGAATGCGAACGCTCGCAAGATTTGCAGCTCGGCCCAGTGATGGCCTTGGTCAGCGGTCCGACCGTCGGCACGGCGATCAGCGATCCGAAGTGCGATCTGCCGCAGCTGGCCACCCAGCCGCTGACTGACCAGCAACTGATCCAAGAGATTTACTTGCGCGTCCTCAGCCGTCCGGCGACCGAGAAAGAGGTGCAAGCCGTTCTGCAAACCGCCGGACAAATCGAGCTCGATCACCAGACCCTCGAAAAGCAACTGGCCGAGCGCGAGGCTTGGTGGAAAGGCGAACTGGAACAGCGCGAAGCTAAACGCAAGGCCGAGTTGGCCGAAGCCGAAGCAGCGGTCAAAGCTCGCGAGCAGGAGATCCAACCGGAACGCGAACGCTTGAGCAAGGAGCGCGAAGCCAAGATCGCCGCTGCGACCGAAGCTTTGAAGAGCTACGAAACAGGTGCCCTGAAAGTGGCCAACAAGTACTTGAAGGATCGCGCCGACGCTCGCGCTTGGTTCCCGGTCGAACCCTTTAATCTCAAGTCGACCAACAAGGCGATGCTCGCGCGCTTGGCCGATCGCTCGGTGCAAGTCCGCGGACAGAAGGGCAAGGGCACTTACACCTTCACGGTTCGCACGCCGCTGAAGAACATTCGCGGCATCCGTCTGGAAGCCTTGGCTGATGCCGATATTCCGGGCAAGGGACCGGGGCTGGCCGGCAATGGCAACTTCGTGGTCACCGAGTTCTCGGTTAAAGCCGCTCCGGCATCTGATCCGGCCAGCGCCAAAGCTCTGAAGATCGCGCGGGCGACTGCGGACTTCCAACAGGAAAACTTTGCCATCGAGCAAACCTTCGACGGCAACGCTCGCGATCAGCGCGGCTGGGCGGTCAGTCCTCAAGGAGGCATCACGCACTGGGCCACCTTCCAACTGGCAGAACCGGTCGGGTTTGACGGCGGCACCGAGCTCAGTTTCACCATCGACCAATACCACAACGCCGAGGATCATCGTCTGGCTCGCTTCCGCATTTCGCTGTCGGTCGAAGACGGCGAAGTCGGGTTGGGCTTGCCGGAAGAGTTTGCGGCACTGGAGACGATTGCACCCCCGCGACGCTCGGCCGAAAACTTGAAGGATTTGTTCGCATATCTCAAGGCCAACGATGCCGAGTGGAAGAAACTGAGCGATCAGTTGGCTGCGGCTGGTGCGCCGGTACCGCCGGATGCCCAGTTGGTCGAGTTGCAGCAGCGGGCGACGCAGCTGAAGCAGCCGACTGCCGACGATTCGCAACTGGTACAATTGCGGCGCGACTTCCAGTCCAGCCGCACGCAGCTCGAGCAGCGGCGTTTGACGCTGGCTCAAGACCTGACCTGGGCGCTGATCAACAGCCCCGCGTTCCTGTTCAATCGTTAATCCCTTCCCGTTCGATGCCCGTTTAACCCTAAGTTTGGTCCTGTTCGATCCCTGTTCGATCCCGCATTTCCCGTCCGGTGGAAAACGCCCGCATTAGGTACGAATCGGTCGTTTGCTCACTACGCACAAAAAGGAATCTGCTGATGTTTCGCCTGCAAGGTCCTCGCTGCAAAGACTTGTGCGATCCTCATTTGGCACCCACGCGGCGCGATGTTCTCCGCGTCGGCGGATCGGGACTTTTGGGACTGTCGCTCGGGAGCATGTTCCATCTGCAGGCCCGCGCCAACGAAGCAGCGAAAGGTGCGGTCGGCTCGCCGGGTTGGGGCAAGGCCAAGAGTATCATCATGGTTTACTTGCAGGGCGGTCCGAGCCATCTGGACCTGTGGGATCCGAAGGAAGATGTGCCCGAGAACGTCAAGAGCGTCTTCAAGTCGATTCCGACGAAGCTGGCCGGCGTGCACTACACCGAGAACCTGCCGAAGCTGGCTCAGCTGAACGATCGCTTCACGATGATTCGATCGATGAGCTATACGCCCAACGGTCTGTTCAATCACACGGCCGCCATCTACCAGATGATGACCGGCTATACGACTGACAAAGTAAGCCCCTCGGGGCAGCTCGAGCCGCCGACGCCGAAGGATTTCCCGAACTTCGGTTCGAACATCATTCGCCTGCGTCCGACCGACCAGCCGATGCTGCCGTTCGTGATGCTGCCGCGTCCGCTGCAAGAGAGCAACGTGATCGGCAAGGGAGGCACGGCGGGCTTTCTCGGCAAGTCGTATGATCCCTACACGCTCTATCCCGACGGCGACGACATGGATATGAGCAAGATGGAGCGGATTAAGATCGACGACTTGCAATTGCGCCCCGACGTGTTTGCTGCGCGGCTTGAACGCCGCGCCAAGCTGCGCGATCTGGTCAACGAGCAGATGCCCGAGATCAACAAAGCGGTATCGAATTTCCAGCTCGACAACTATTACGATCAAGCGCTCAACCTGATCGTTTCCGGTCGGGCTCGCGAAGCGTTCAATCTGTCGTCGGAATCGCCTGAGATGCGCGATCGCTATGGCCGCAATACGTTCGGTCAAAGCTGCTTGCTGGCTCGCCGTCTGGTCGAAGCCGGTACGCGAGTGGTCGAAGTCATTTGGCCCAAGGTGGCCAACTCGGACAATCACTCGTGGGACCACCATGCTGGCCTGAGCGAGCGGATGAAGAATCGCTCGGCACCGATGCTCGACGCCGGTCTGTCGGCGCTGATCGCCGATCTGGACGATCGCGGCTTGCTCGAAGAGACGCTGGTGGTGGCCGTCGGCGAATTCGGACGCAGCCCGCAGCGCGGCG
>JBQCEI010000786.1:0-6857 GCA_051960375.1 Aureliella sp.
GGCGGAACCCGAAAAGATCCCCGGCTGCTACAACACGAATTCGGTCCTCAAGATCAAAGTCACCGAGTCGGACTCGGCGATGGATTTTGAGCTGAAGAGCGACTGCTCGACGACTACATTTAAGTAGGAAAGAATCGAACTACCAAGACACAAAGGCACCAAGAAAACTGGTTCGCTTTGTGTCTTGGTGGTTCAGTCCTCTACCACGGTCCGAAGAGCGTTTCGGCGTTGCGCGTGGTCTGCTCGGCGAGCAGTTCCGGGCTGCAGCCGCGGACCTCGGCCAGACAGGCCAGCGTGTGAACGACCAGTGAAGGCTTGTTCGGGCGCTGGCCGCGAAAAGGATGAGGCGTCAAGTAAGGGCAGTCGGTTTCGACCAGCAGTCGATCGGCCGGAATCGTGCGGGCGATGTCGCGCAGATCGGCCGCATTCTTGTAGGTCACCATGCCGGCGAAGCTGATGTAGAGACCGAGCTCGAGGCAGCCGTCGGCCACCGCCTGCGGACCGGTGAAGGAATGCAACACGCCGCGAAACGGACCGCGCTCGCGCGTTTCGCGCTGGAGCAAGTCGAGCGTCTCTTCGGCGCAGTCGCGCGTGTGGATGATCACCGGATGGCCGCTGGTGCGCGATAGCTCGATGTGCTTGGTAAAATTTTCGACTTGCACATCCCATGGCGAATCGTCCCAGTGGCGATCGAGCCCCGTCTCGCCAATCGCAGCGACGCGGTGGTGCCCCGCCAGCTGGCGGATCGCTTCAAAGTCGCCCGGCCCTGCTGCCGCGCTGTAGTTGGGATGGATGCCGACGCTGGCGCGAATCGCCGGATAGCGCTCGGCGAGCTCCAGGCAGGCATGCGAACTGGCCAGGTCAGTGGCGACGGCCAGCATCGCCCCGACGCCCGCGGCCTTGGCTTCGCTCAATACCGCATCCAGAATCGGGAGCAGCGTCTCGTCGGTTAGATGGGCGTGAGTGTCGATGAGCATGCAGGCTTCAGGCTTCAGGCTTCAGGCTTCAGGCTTCAGATTTCAGATTTCAGATTTCAGCACGAGCACGAGCACGAGCACGAGCACGAGCACGAGCACGAGTTTTTTAGGACCAAAGGTCCGGCATTCCTTAGCCCAGCCCAACCGGGCTGGGTTCCCTGACGCCTGACGCCTGACGCCTGATTCAAACTGCATAAAAGAACCGCGTAAGGTGGTAAAACACGGGGGCGGCGAAGCAGAGCGTGTCGATGCGGTCGAGCACGCCGGCGTGGCCGAGCACTAGCGTGCCGTAATCGGTCACGCCGCGATCGCGCTTGATGGCGCTCATCGTCATGCCGCCGAACATACCCATCGTGGCGATCACCATCGACATGCAGGCCGCTTCCCAGATCGTGAACGGGGTGACCCACCACAGCAACGCGCCCGCCAGTCCCGCGGTCAGCGTGCCGCCGGCGAAGCCTTCCCAAGTGCGACTGCCGCTGATGTCTTTGGCGATCAGCCGCTTGCCGGCGATCTGTCCCCAGGTCCACTGAAACACTTCCGAGAGATGCGACATGAGGACGAAGAAAACGAGCAGGCCGGCCGGGCTGCCGCTCCACGGCTCTCCCGAACTGGTGTTCAGCCGCAGGTCGAGCAGCGCCGGAGCATAGCTGAGCGAGTACACGCAGATCAGCAGTCCGGCTTGAATCTGCGCGGTGCGTTCGAGGAAGCGTTTGTGGTCACCCGAGATGGCAATACGCGCCGGCAAGAACAAGGACGCATAGACCGGGATCATGATGCTGTAAAGTCCGTACAGATCGATCCACATCTTGCGCCATGGCAACCACACGTGCCCCATGCCGATCAGCAGGTACTGCAGCGGGGTGAACAGCACCAGCGCCCAAAAGAGCGCGCGGTGATCGCCGCGGCGAGTGGGGGTCATCGTGATGAACTCGCGCAGAGCCCAAAACGAAACGAAGCCGAACAGGACCACGGTGCCGATGCGCGTCAGCAGCAAGCCGAACACCATGATCGCGCACATCAGCCACCAGGCGTTCAGCCGCTGGCGAAAGCGTCGCACCAGGGCGGGATTGATCGATTCGCTCGGCTGACGGCGCAGCCAGCGTCCGACCAGCGATGCGATGCCCAGCGTGACCAGAACGGTTCCCAGCAGCCAATAGGTCCGCAAGTCGACCAGCGGAATTGTCTGAGGCATCAGCTCACCGATCTTTCAGGGCTCGCACCGCTTCGCGGGCGCGCGCCAGAAAGTCACTTTTTTGCTCACCGGCTTCGAGCCAGATCGGCGGACCAATGGTGATGCTGCTCAGCAGTGGAACGGGAACCACTTCTCCGCGTGGCAGGATGCGATTCATGTTGTCCATATACACGGGGACGAGTTCCAGATCAGGCCGCTTCTTGGCCAGGTAATACAGCCCGCTTTTGAACTGCCCCATCTCGTCGTCTTCGGCGCGGCTTCCCTCGGGAAATACGATCAGCGAATAAACGGTGCCGATCTCGCGGATCATCGATTCGACCGGGCTCTGATGGACCTTGATCTCCTTGCGGTCGATTAGCAGAGCATTGAACGAGCTGGCGAGAAAACGCCGCCAACGCGTCTTGCCCCAGTAATCTTGAGCAGCGACTGGGCGAGTCAGCTTGCGGAGTTCGCGCGGCAGCGCGGACCAGAGGACGACCGCGTCGAGGTGGCTGGTGTGGTTCGCAAAGTAGACCCGCTGGCACGTGTCGGGCTGACAATCGATCCAGCGCACCGTGAAGCCGCTGAAGAAGCGCGCCAGCAGCGTGATCGTCTGGCCGGTGACGCGTTGCAGCGGGGACAGTTCGGCGCGTTCCGAAGCGTCGTAAGGATGTCGGTCGGAAGGTTGGTGAGCCAGCACCGCCACGTTGCGTCCTAAAAGTTTCGCGCTTGGAGGATGTTGTGAAAAAGGATTCCGGAGGGCGCCCGCCGATATTCGTATTCAGCCGATATCGTATTCAAACGCCCGCTTCCTCGGTAGCCCTTTCCAGCCCTGCTCTTCTCCGCGTCCTCTGCGTTTTCTCTGCGCCTCTGAGTTAAAAATCCCTCTACGGCGTCAAGCTGCTGCGCTGGGCGATCAATTCATCGAGCTCCGTCTGCAGCCGCGGCAGGATTTCATCGTAGGTGAACGCCCCGAGGGGCTCGCCACCCCGCTTCAGATTGACTCGCGTCGGACCGCACCACAGCCCCAGATCGGCTTCGTCGGTCTCCCCTGGTCCGTTGACGCGGCAACCCATGACGGCGATCGTGATCGCATAGTCCTGGGCATAGCGCGTCATCTCTTTGACCTTCTGAGCCAGTTCGACGAACTCTTCGTTCTCGACGCGCGAACAACTCGGGCAGGAGATGATGTTGAGCGCCTTGGGGTTCAGCGCCACCACGCTGCGCAGACGGCCGGCATAGATGTCGTCGATGATTTCGCGGCCCGCAGCGATCTCTTCCGGCTTGCGAGCATTGGGAACGGTCAGCGAGACGCGAATCGTGTCGCCGATGCCGCGGCCGAGCAACTGCTCAAACGCGATCCGCGTCTTGACGATGCCATCGGGGGGCAAGCCCGCTTCGGTCACGCCCAAGTGCAACGGGACATCAGGACGCTGCGATGCGAACAGTTTGTTGATCTCGACCACTTTGGCCGGATCGCTATCCTTGAGCGACACGACGTAGCGCTCGAAGCCTAGTTCGTCCAGCAAGCGGCAGTGCTCGGTGGCGCTCTCGATCATCGGAGTGATCGTATCGTGCGCGTCGTACTTGCTCTTTTGCGCCGGATCGACGCTGCCGCAGTTGACCCCGACGCGGAGCGCGCAGTCGTGCTCGCGAGCCACCTCGGCCAGGTAGCGGACCTTGTCCTGCCAGGGGCGGGTTTTCTCGTGGTGGTAGAGATGCCCTGGGTTGTAGCGGATCTTGTCGACGTGCGGAGCCACCTTTTCGGCTAGCCGGTAATTCTCTTGCAGGTCGACCGACAGGTTGGCTTTGGTCTGGCGGCGGATTTCGGCCAGCGCCTGCGCATCCTGATCGCTATCGACAGCGATCCGCACGACGTCGGCCCCCGCATCGGCCAGGGCATTGACCTGTGCCACCGTGGCGTCGATGTTGCGGGTGTGGGTGGCCGTCATGCTCTGCACGGCGATCGGGTGCTGCGAGCCGATGAAAATCGAACCCACGCGAACGCTCCGCGTCGGGTTGCGCTGAATGGTCATAAAAGAAAAATCCTCGCCACGGAATCGGAATCGGTCCTGAGCCGGTAAGTAAGTATATCAGTCTCCGCCGATCGAGAAGCCCGGTTTTTTACCGCGTCGTCGGCTCGTTCCCAGGCTCTGCCTGGGAACGCACTGTCTTGGAGGCTCCTGCCTCCCCGCACTTGCCGAGGAGGCCTGCCGAAGTGGCTGCCCGAGCGAGGCAGAGCCTCGAAGACAGTGCGTTCCCGGGCGGAGCCCAGGAACGAGCGTTGCAGCTGTCACCCGTCGGGGAATTGCCGGCAGTACTCGTACAGGGCCATCGTGGTGGCGGTGACGACGTTGTGGCTGGCCGGCTGGCCATAAACGGGAATCTCGATGACATCGTCCAGTCGCTCGAGCACCTCTTCGCTCAGCCCTTCGCGCTCCGACCCGATCACCAGAGCCGTCGGTTTGGCGAACTGGTAGTCGTACAGGCAGTGCGAATTGGTCGTCTGCTCCAGACCGACCAACCGCAGACCGGCGGCGCGGAGTTTGTCGAGCACTGGAGGCAAACTGCGGTGCGTCTCGAGCTTGACATAGTCGGCAGCGTCGCGGGCGATGTCGCGATCGACTTTGCCGGCCCCGCAGTGAATCAGCCGTGTGACGCCGCAGTTGCCTGCTAACCGAATCATGCGGCTGAGGTTAACGCTACTGCGCAGCGGCGCAGAGACGAGGACGAGCGGCCGCGGCTCGGCGAGCCGGTGCGGTGGCTTGTGGCGAACGTGTTCGAACTTAGGCATGTGGCAACGGCAAAATCAGGTTCATTAATCGCTCGGGGTTGGCGCAGCCCTCATCGAGAAACCGCTGGCGAGCAGCATTGGCCGCGCCGGTCGGATGCCAGAACGCTTGATGCCACTCGAGGGCCAGGACCAGCAGGTCGAGCCGGTGGCGTCGCGCCGCTTCGAGGACTCGATCCCAGCGTTCGATCACCGGCGCCCCTCCGCTGGCTGCTTCGACTGCCAGCTCAAGCGCTTGAGCATAGAGCACGAATGTGCGGGGCTTCATTTTTAACAGACGCCTCAGTTCGCGGCGAGCATCGTGAAGATAGACGCCGCGCCGCGCAGGCTCTTTCGCGGCACACGCCAGATCGCAAACGATGCGCAGATAGCGCACCAGCCATTCGTAGTACGTGATGCTCAAGAAGCGATTGGCCTGCACCGACGGCCAGTTCTTGATCAGCAGCCGATGCGCCGCCAGGGCGTCTCCCTCGTAGAGCAGCTGGCGGACGTGCGACATCCACAGCAAGATCTGCGGCGTTTCAAAGACCTTGTCGGTCAGCAGCGCTTCGGCGCTGGCCAGCGATCTTCGCCCTTCCTCGATGTCATCGCCGATCAGATCGGCCAAGTGGGCTCCGTTGACGTGCATCCAGTACATCCACATCGTGTCGGTGCGCTGCGTGGCATCGTGGCGAAGCGACATCGTTTTGGTGCACAGCTCTTTGAGCCTGCCGAGGTACCACAAGTGATGCAGGCTGATCCAGCTTACGAAGCCTGTTTCCCAAGTATCCGAGGCATACTCGTTGTCGTACAGCCGCTCGGCTCGCTGCGCATAACGGATCGAAGTATGAAAATGTCCTTGCAAGCTGTGCCACAGAAACATGCACACATGCGCCAGCGCCCGAGCGTTCTGACTGCCGCTGCGCCGGGCCAGCGCCCGGGCTAGCCGAATCCAGCGGGTCGCCTGCATGCGGGCTCTCGGCCCCAAGTATGGCAACACCAGCGCCCAGCGCAGGAACGCAATCGAGCGGTCGAAGCTCGTCCCTTTTTGCAGCGCGATCAGAAACATGCGCGCGATCAGCTCGCCGCCCAGCCCCGCGTCCAGAAACGCGAGCGGCCCGGTGATGCGGTTGAGGCATTGCTCGATTTCGGAAAACGGTTCAGCATCGCGCAGGTAAGCCGTCGAGGGAGTGGCCCGCAGCAGATATAGCGTATTGAGCAAGCGCCTGATCTGCCAGGGCAGGTTGAGACGTTGCGCTCCTTTGTAACCCGACGCGTAAGCGAGGGACGAACCCGCCGTAAAGGCAGAAGCTGTCCCGGGGGCGTGCTGAAGTGGATCGCCTTCATCTGGCGCTGCCTCGATCGGTCGCCGCAGAAAGACATAAGGTTTGGCAGGCCGTTGTGGCGGGTTCGTCCCTCGCTGACGCGTCGGGTTACAAGAAGTGCGGAACTTCAAAAAGGGCACGCCCGTGTCGCCGGAAAGCACGCCGAGCTGCTCGAGCAGCGGACGAAGATTTTTTAGGCCCGGCTCCAGCCGCCCCGCGCGAATCCATTGTTCGCCGGCCAGGCACCGCATCAGCGTACCGTCTTCGGCTCCATCGCCTGCCAGCGCTTCGTAAGCCTCGGCTGCGGCTACTGCACTGCCATGACCGGCCAGGCAGTCGGCTCGCAGTCGCCCGGCGGCGCGGAGCTCGCTCTCGGTTCTTTGAGCCAACGGATGGAACGCTCGCTCGAGCATCCACAGCGCTTCGCCATACGACAGCCGCCGCGCCGCCGCGCGGGCTCCTTCCATGTAGCAGGCAGCCGCTTCGCGGAACTGACGCGCTTCGGAGTAGTGATGCGCGATGCGTCGCCATGGCGGCGGCACTTCGCTCGAGAGCATCCGCGCCAAGCGGTAGTGTCGCCGCTGCAAACGCTCTTCGGTGATCGACTGGAT
>JBQCEI010000787.1:0-14662 GCA_051960375.1 Aureliella sp.
TCAACGATGGGGTCAAGATGCCGCAGAGTTTCGGTATGGGCGGGTTCGTCCAGGCGCCCGACGTGAAAGTCGATTGGCAGTTGCATTGTTATGACGCGGCCAACGGGCACGAACTGTGGACGCAAACGATCGCCAGCGGCAAGCCGAAATATCCGATCCATCCTTCGAACACGTACGCCACTGAGTCGCCAGTCGCCGATGCTGATGGTGTCTACGTCTTTTTTGGCGCTACCGGGACGATGGCCTCGGTGAGCCACGCTGGCCAGCTGCGTTGGCAGCAGGAGCTGGGCGCGCACCCGAGCAACAATGGTTTTGGAACGGGTAGCTCGCTGGCCATCGACCACTCGAAGGTATTCCTGCAGCAGTTCACCAAGGACTGCGGCACGGTCTTCTGCCTGGATGCCGCCAGCGGCGAAACTCGATGGCGGTTTGAGCGCCAGCCGTTTGGCAGTTCATGGAGCTCGCCGATCGTTTGGCGCAACGCTCAGCGCAGCGAACTGATCGTCGCCGGTGGCGAGCAGCTCGATAGCCTCGATCCGGAGACGGGCACGGTATTGTGGAAGCTCGGCGAGGTAAAAGCTCCGAGCGCTTGTTCCGTAGCGTTCGACAGGCAACGTCTGTACTTCGGCGGCTCGGATCCCTTTTCCAAGGGACCGCTGTTTGCGATGACGGCCGGTGGCTCGGGCGACCTGACACCCGAGAAGACGAATGGCCAGTTTAAGGGCTGCCTCTGGACGGTGCCGCAAGCAGCTCCGGGCATGGCTTCGCCGGTCTCGGATGGTCGCTGCGTCTATGTAGCCGACAACAACATCCTGCGCTGCTACGATGCCGAGACCGGCGCGCGTCATTATCAGATGCGTTTGCCCGACATGAAGCTGGTCGTTGCGTCCTTGCTGGTGATCGGCGACAAGCTGCTGATAGTCGATGAAGCCGGCACGGCCCTGCTGGTCCGCGCGGGCAAAGACTTTGAAGTCATCGGTGGCGGAAAGCTGGACGACACATTCTGGGCAACGCCGGCCGTCGGTGGCGATTCGATCTATTTGCGCGGCGTCGATGCTCTGTATTGCATTCGCAACCAGTAAGTCTCGCTGTTCCACGGGTCCATACCGAGTGCAGTTCAAAGGGTCGGTAAAACATACCGCCTGATGCAATAGCTAGAGCGAGTAGCTGACTTTCGTACCGTTGATCTGAATTATGCCATTGCGTTGCAATTGCTCGAGCAGCGAGTCCAGTTGAGATTCGGTAAGCGGGTCCTGGGCGCGCGGAACGGCTGTGCGCATTGTATTCTTGAGAGACTCGACTCCTTTAGGTCTCGAAGTCCCTCGCTTCGCCAGATCGGTGAGCACGATGGAATAGTGGTCTATTGTTGCTGCAGTCGGTGGCGGATTGCATTTGGCGGTGGGGTCGGCTTGGGGAAACGCCCTTTTGGGACAGACGAATTCGCCTTTCTGGTTCAGAATGACGCGGATCTTCTCCTTCAGCGACATACTTCCCAGTAGTGAGTTGATTTCGCTGCAGCAGGCCACGCAGTTATTGTCGGCGTTGGTACCGCCATTGGCCTTCGGATCCAGATGTTCGACAGTCGCATCTTCCTTTGGCAGCGGGGCGCTGCAAAAGAAACAGAGCCCGCCTTGAAGAAACAGGAGGCGATCAACGCGCGAAAGTGGCATTGTCGATTTAACCAGTTGTGATCTGCATGTCGGTGTTTGGGCCGCTCGAACGCGAGGCGAGTCGTGGCCGCGGTACAGGAAAAACCTGGGCATGCCGATTTTCTGACCGCGTTTTCCACATGACCCCAACCCTGCGATAGGCGACCGGCCCGCCAATCGCCTGTTCCACAGGTGATCCATCTAGCTCACTTTTGTCGCAGGTGATTATTTGGATCGCCGTTCGCGCCGACCATTTATTTGGACCGCCGCTCGCGCCGATCATTCGTCGACTCGCCAGTCCCCCGAGGTGGCGCTCGCCGGAGCGACTCCTAGCTTAGCTATGCAGCACAGCAGCGACCAGTGATTCTCTCAGCGACGGCTATCACCACCACATCGGACTGAATACTTGAGAGAGCCTGGGAGGATCCAGCTAGAGCCCGGGGGCACAGCACGTTGCCGGGGGACGAATTGGTGACGCTGGCCAGAGATAGGCTTGGCTGCGTCGGGAAGTAGAGGCCCGGGGACACAGCACTATGCCCGGGCATGCCCCAGCCGCCGACCACCAGCATTGCGGAGCCGCCAAGCGCGGGCGGACTTGGGACAGCGCTCGTTGGTCGGGGATGAAAGCTGCGAAACAGCCTAGTCGCGAACGGCGGCCTGGGGACACAGCACTATGTCGGGGCATGCCCACGCCGCCGACCGCTAGCATTGCGGAGCCGTTAAGCGCGAGGGCCAACTTGGGACAGCGCTCGTTTGGTCAGGGACGAAGACTGCCAAGCAGCGTAGGTCGCGAACAGATGTTCAGAAGCGGCAGGGGCGTGTCCGGCGGACCTTCGCGCCGGGCCATGCAGGCAATGCGACCCTCCAGCAGCTTGGCTCGTGCACCCAGCAACGTGCTGTGTCCCCGGGCCGTCCAGCAGGCTCTTGCTGTGCAGCAGCGGCCGACTGTGCCACTGTGCTCTTCTCTTGTTCGGCCATCGCGCGGTTTGAAGAACCAGTTTGGGTGAGGGCTGGCCGGGCTTGCCGGGTGCTGCACATCAGCGGCCTGATGTGCTACGTTCGGCTGGCCGCCCCCGTCGCTGCCCGCAAGCGCAACCGCCGTGGAGAGACCTCGTTTCCCCGGGGCCGGGCACCGCAGGCTATCATGGGACGCCGCTGCCGCGGCTGACCGTGAATCGGGTAGCCCACTAGCGCAACCTACAGGTGCTCGTGGAGTCGATTCATTCAACACGTTGCTAGGATCACAACGCGCGTGCGAGAGAGCGATGAGTACACAAGCCACACAAATACTGGAGAAAATCGAACAGGGAGATCCCAGCGCCGCTGATCAGTTGTTGCCGCTGGTGTACGACGAATTGCGCAAGCTGGCCACCGCACGCTTGGCCTTCGAAAAGCCGGGGGCCACGCTGCAAGCGACAGCGTTGGTTCACGATGTTTACATCCGACTGGTCGATGTCAATCAAGCCCGGCATTGGAACAGTCGAGGACACTTTTTCGCCGCGGCCGCCGAAGCTATGCGCCGGATCTTGGTCGAGAAAGCTCGACACGATAAACGCCTGCGACACGGTGGCGGTCGACAGCGAGTCGTACAAGATGACGTGCCATCTCCCTTGAGCCCCAGTCCGGAGACGATTCTCTCCATCGACGAAGCGTTATCGCTCCTCGCTGCGGAGGATCCCGAAGTCGCCGAGGTCGTCAAACTCCATTTTTTCGCGGGGCTGACTTTAGAGGAAACCGCTGAGGCACTCGGCAAATCTCGCGCAACCCTTTACCGGCAGTGGTCTTATGGCCGCGCATTTCTGCGCATGACGCTTGGCGGGGACGCATGATGGCTTAAAAATTTCCGCGGGGGCTGAGACCTTGGGACGACGGACGTCGCACTGATTGGGTAGCTGCTTACGAAAGGCACCGCCATGTCTCAATCAACCAAAACGGCCAAGGACATCTTCCTCTTGGCATTGGATGCCGAGCCATCGGATCGCGCCGCACTGCTGGACCGGGAGTGTGGTGAGGATACCGAACTGCGTCGCAAGGTACTCGCACTTCTGCAAGCGCACGATCAACCCGATAGTCTGCTCGATGCGGAACGCATCAGTTTAGGAGTTGCCAGCTGGGTGAGCACAGGAGGTGAGTCGACGGCCGACTTGGCGGTCCGTGAAAGGCCTGGCACTCGGATCGGCCCCTACAAATTGCTCGAGACGATCGGGCAGGGGGGCATGGGCGTGGTGTTCCTAGCGGAACAGACGAAGCCCGTTGAACGCCGCGTGGCGCTGAAGATCATCAAGCCAGGCATGGACACTCAGCACGTCATCGCCCGCTTCGAAGCCGAGCGGCAGGCATTGGCCATCATGGATCATCCGAACATTGCCAAAGTCTTCGACGCCGGCGCCACCGAGACAGGCCGCCCCTTTTTCGTGATGGAGCTGGTCAATGGCGTTCCCATTACGCAATTCTGCGATCAGCAACATTTGACCGCTCGCGAGCGGCTCGAACTATTTATTCCTGTTTGCCAAGCGGTTCAACATGCTCATCAAAAGGGCATCATTCATCGCGACCTCAAACCGAGCAACATTCTGGTGGCGCTCTACGATGGCAAGCCCACTCCTAAAATCATCGACTTTGGAGTTGCCAAGGCGACCAGCCACCGACTGAGCGGTCGAACCCTCTTCACGGCAATAGGCCAAATCGTCGGCACCGTGGAATACATGAGCCCTGAACAGGCATCACGCAATCCACTGGACGTCGATACGCGAAGCGACGTCTATTCCTTGGGCGTGGTACTCTACGAGTTACTCACCGGGGATACCCCTTTTGACAAGCAGCGTCTACGCGATGTGGCCTGGGATGAAATCTTGCGCATCATCCGAGAAGAGGAGCCACCGCGTCCAAGCACCAAGCTAAGCAGCAGTTGCAACCTGGCTTCGATCGCAGCCAACCGTCGAACCGAGCCCGCCAAGCTGAGCGCTTTGGTTCGTGGGGAGTTGGATTGGATCGTCATCAAGGCACTCGAGAAAGATCGCTCTCGCCGCTATGAATCGGCAAGCCAGTTCGCCGAAGACATCGGCCACTTCCTCGACAACGAGCCAGTCATCGCTTGCCCTCCGTCATCTTCATATCGTTGTCGCAAACTTGTGCGGCGGAATTGGCAAGCGGCTTCCGTGTCGTTGCTGCTGCTTCTAACGCTGTTAGTAGGTCTTGCGGGGACCATTTGGCAGGCACGCCGAGCACGAGACTCTGAGCTCAAGGCGACTCACGCATTGGACGATGAGAAACGTGCTCGCCAACAGGAATCTGTCCAGCGCGAGCGCGCAGAGGAAAGCCGCCGGATAATGCTTGATGCCCTGAACGAATCGGAACGACGACGATCGCGGATTTACTTGGAACGAGGACTACAGAACATCGATGTGGATCCGCACAGCGGCATGCCCTGGTTGCTTGAGGCGCTTAAGACCGAACCGATCGATTCGCCCACACGTGCGACGCATCGTTTGCGAATGGCCCTGATGGTGAATGAAACGCCCCGCCCACTGGGGTTCTGGCGCGAGGCCTCGAGAGCTCAATTCTCGTCCGACGGAGAGAAGGTGGCAGTGGCCACGGGCAAGCAAGTGCACCTAATCAAGCTGCCCGATTTGCGCATGATTCGAACGCTTGATCATGAAGAGCCTGTTGCGGGGATCGAGTTTACTCCGCAAGGGGATCGCCTGGCAACCATCTCTGGGACTCCTGGCGCATCGCGGCATCTGCGCATGTGGAATTCTGCCACCGGGGCAGCACTCTCACCGCCCATCGATCTCGCCGAAAACGAGTACGGTATGCGCGAGGTGCCCACCGTCCATTTCACACCCGATGGCACGCGCTTCGTTGCCGTCTATGCGGGCATGTACAACCGCTGGCACTCGAAGTTTGTAACCCGCGTATACGATTGCCGCACATTTGAGCAAATCTCGAAGACGTTCGCTCATCACAGCGATTTAGACTTGCTTTCCGGGTATCAGCAGCTCAGCCCCGATCGGATGCGAGTTCTCGTCTCGCGCGGAGCTGCTGCGAGCGATGCCAGCGTAGACTGGGTCGACCCCACGTTCCACGAACAAAATCATCGCCCTCAGCAATATGATTTGATGACCGGGCAACAGGTCCATCCACCTCTGGATGAGGAACTTGGTTTTTACGATGTACCGCTTTACAGCCCAGACGGCAATGCGTTTGCGACCGTCATGGAAGGCACCGTCAAGTTGTGGGATGCGAGCAGCGGCCAGTTGATCCGAAAGTTCGCGCTGTCTTCGAGTCAGTCCCATGCACGCTTGCAATTTCATCCCGACGGCAAAAGTCTGTTCGGAATCGAAGAGGGCGTCGCATATTGCTGGGATCTCGAAACCGGTCGGGTGAAATTCGAGTGGCGACACAAAGATAAGTTTTACCTTGACCCAAGCGGTCGGCACATTGTCTATCTTGACCCAAGTGGAGCTCACTATATTGATGACTTCTTAAACAATGGAACCGGGCCTAGACCGATCCCGGAATTCTATTCTGTGCAGTTTTGCCAGGATGGCTCGAGGTTCGTTCTCACCCCGCCGGTTCATACCGAGGCAGGCATGAGCATCTCAGCTCCGCGACGCATTTTTGACTCTGCCACCGGGCGGGCCATTACGCCGCCCTGGCGATTCGAAGGCGGACCCAAAGTCGATCCAGCTCTCTCGCACGATGGTCGCTTCTATCTTGCCTCGGACGATGCCGGGGTCTTTCTATGGGATTTGGAATCGCGGCATGACACCGTCGCTAAGTTCCCTCCCGGGCGCACTCAGCAAGTCGTGGATATGACGGTGAGCCACGATCGACGCACACTTGCTCTCTTGACCAGCGATCATCAGATCACATGTTGGGACACGGAGACTGGCCAGCTGCGTTATCGACCTGTCGAAATACCGACCCCTTCGACAGGTTCTAACCACGGCCGCTGGCATTCGTTGAGGCTAAACGATGCGGCGGACGCGGTTGTGCTCGTCGGTGAATACGATGTGACCGAAGGTGACGCAAGCCGCCAAGTTGAGGTCATCGCTGTGTGGAACCTTCAGACCGGTAAACCAGCCTTCAGCCCTTTGAAGTTGGATCAAGCATCGAGCGGTCGGATCCGGTCGGCACAGTTCGTCGCCGCGGGTTCCGAACTCTTGGTCGTCGAGTTTCTTCCCGGTACCGGTGCCGCTGACCAGTCGACATCCCGAGCGATAACTCGCGTGCATTCGCTCAGTGTTACGACGGGCGAGCGCGTACGAGCGGCACGTGAATTCAGCGGCAGCTTACAGGTGCTGGACGTGCGTAGCAGCGGCCAGCGTTTGGTGGTGCTACACGCGAGCGAAAGCCCGACCTTCGCAGGCATGACCGACCCGAAGACCGAAGCTGTCCAGATCCTCGACTATCCGAGTTGGCGAGCAACTAGCTCTTTGATTACACCGGAGCGAGGCATCGCATGGAATGCCAAGCTCAGCCCTGACGGGGGGCTATTGGCAATCGGTGATGGAGAAGTTTGGGATCCGGCAGAGGGCAAACAATCCGTGCCGGCCATTTTAGGTCATCGGAGCGTACTGGAGATTGTGTTTCGAGACGACGGCCAGGCGTTCCTCGCCATCACCGCAGGGGGCGATGGACTTTGGGAGAAGCCGGCCGAGATGTTTCTTTTCTCGCGAGACGGAAAAGCGCTTATTCCACCCCTGACCAGCTCGCGCACCGGAGCGCCGCATTGCGCGATTCATCCCAGCGGTGGCGTGATCGCTGCTGCTGGCGGAAGTCTACGACTGTGGGACGCCCAAGAGGCGACCCCGCTCAATCGCATTTTGGAATTGAATGCCGACCGTAATGTGGGTCCTGAGGAAGGCGGCGACCCAAGTATTTTCTTTACGCCGACGGGCAATCGGCTCTACCTGCACGCAGGCAGCGAGGTGTTTGTAGTTCATTGGAGCGAAGAAACACGCTCCGTGCCGTCCGACGCAGTGTTGGCCGCCTGGTCGGAGCTGCTTTCGGGTTATCGCCTCGACGACCACGGCGCGCTCACACCGCTGACTCCGCTAGACTGCCAGTCGGCCTGGGAGACGATCCAAGCACAAACTGAACCAACATTAGCCAGCGGAATGTTGTAGGGCACCGCGTTGGACCTGAATGTCAACACTCTCCGAGTAAACTTCACCGGAGGTGCTTTTGCAAATATTCACGAATTTGCTTTCGCGACGGCCCGACTGCATAAGACACTCCTTCCGTAGCGTCTGCACCACACTGCACCAGCTTTTCAACGAAGCCCAATCGCTCACAAGTACTGCGATCTTTAACGCTCCGTCTAGCTTCGCGCCTGCAGCAACTGGTTGATCGAAACGGAACCTTCCAATCTCAATGGCCATAGCATGTCGACTCGTTAGATTACGCAAATTGATCCATATGCCGTTCCAAAACAACCCAGCGAGAGCCCGGGGGATACAGCTCGTTGCCGGGGGACGCTTGGTGGGCTGGCCAAACGTAGCATTGGCTGCGTCGCCGGTGGGTGGACTTGCGGGACACGGCGGGCGACATCTACGGTGCGACGATCGCTTTCTTATGCGGTCGTCAGCTGAGCCTAGAGACGCAGCACTATGCCGGGGCATGCGCCAGCCGCCGACCACTAGCATTGCGGAGCCGCTAAGTCGTGGCGTTCAGCTAGCGAGAAGAATGGAGATGCAACTACGGGTAGAAACTTGTGCAATTCGTCTCTGGACCAGCGGCACAGAGGTACCACACTGCCTTGCTTGGCCACTAAATTCCGAGATGAGCCACCCCGTATTGCCATGCATATGGATGCACCCCCATTCCCCTCGTTAGCAAAGGCGATTTTGAACTCGCGCCCCCGCACACGCGGGAATTGACCGGGGCTAACCAAAGGCTAAGATCTACCGCGATTCGGTGACGCGAACATACAGTAGTCCACAAAGTGTGCCAGTTATTGCGCGCCGTCGCTCCGCTGGAACAATTGGGCTTGGATGTTTGGCTGCTTCAATAGGCAATCAGATCGCTGCTGAACCACGGGATCCTTACCCGCCAACCGCCGCTAACTACGACTTCAACGCCTACGCCGACCGCTATGCTGACCAAGGAGGCGTAAGCGATACCAAGGCGGAATTCCTGAGGGACTTCGAGACCGACGTAAATATCCCACATAGTGTCGGGACCGCCACAAGACGGTCAAAGATACCGCTTTGATTCACTTAATTAGCGTTGTTAAAGAGAGAGCGTCAAATTGGAACTTACCGACATTTCACAGGTTATTGCGATTGTCTCCGAGGCTGCAGATCCAACTCTGCTCTGCCCGCTTGAATTGAGACGACGACGATTAATTTCTGGGGTCGCCCGCTTAATTGGTGCAGACATCTGGATGTGGACTACCGGTGTCAACAACCCGGAGTCGCCGGGAGATGCAATGCTGACCCAGTGCATGGACGGCGGGTTTCGGTCGCCAGAAGAAAGGGCGGAGTTTATTCGCATTAGTTTAGACCCGCGACTGGTCGCGGTCGTGCAAGCGCCGCTGGCAAAGGCAGTACTATCGGGTCGAAATGCGACCTATCTCCGCAGTCAATTAATGTCGGATAAGGAGTGGGAAAACACTGCGGTAGCCGAGCAGTGGATGGCCGCAGGTTTCGGAGACTTCATACTGACTGCGGTCTCAATTCCGTTCGGACACAGTTCGGCCGGTTTTCATCGCAGGCTAGCATGCAACAGGTTCTCACAGCATGAAGCACGTTTAGTCAGTGCCATTTTTCAAAACGTACCTTGGCTGCACAATCAAATCAAAGATTCGGACATTGCTGATGATACGCTTGCGCTTTCACCCCGGGAACGCCAAGTATTGGTACTCTTGTTGGACGGAGGCAATCGTCAACAAATTGCTGATGCACTGCAGTTGAGCATACACACCGTCATCGACTATCTGAAAGTGATCTATCGTAAACTTGGTGTGAACAGCCAACGGGAACTAATTGCGAAATTCGCCCGTTCGGTATAGTTCGGCTTTATTGTTTTGTCTTTATAGGCGCCTTGGTAACTCAATCAGGAGTACCCAGCATGAGTGTTTCAGACTGGATCGTGTATTTGGGGTTTAATGAGCCCAAAAGTGCTTCACGTTCGGGTAGTTCTGAAACTCAGAAGCGAAGGCGCGTTAAGCGATTGATGCAGCTCGGTTACGAGCAATTGGAAGATCGCAGCTTACTTGCAGCGGGTCAGCTCGACTTGGCTTTTGGATCGGGCGGGAAAGTACTAACGGACACAGATGTCACTGACACCACCTTTGGTTATATGGAGCGAGATAACGAGGGGAAGGCTGTCGCCGTCCAGTCTGATGGAAAAGTCTTGGTGGCTTCGAATACCTATGGCGTTGCGTTGGTGGAAAGATACTTGACGAATGGAACCTTGGACATATCTTTCGCACCCGGTGGTCGTCAATTCTTCGGAGACTTGAACTTTGACGGCACAGGTCGAAGTGTTGCGGGAGAGTTCAATGTCCGCTCCATTGCTGTTGACAGCCAAGGACGGATATTGGTAGGCGGCTTCAACAACGCCGGAGCAGTTGTCAGCCGGTTGCTCCCAACAGGGGTCTTTGACCCGACATTCGGCATAAAAGCTTTTGGTGCGGAAAACGTGAAGCTCTCAGTTAGTAAGCTTTTGGTGGATGCATCTGATCGAATTCTCATGGCTGGCACTGCAGTCTCTGTTGACAATAATTCGTCTGACCTATTTGCGCTGAGAGTCTCCGAGGCAGGCGAACTCGATCCCACTTACGGCGCGGGCGGTGCACAAACCATCGACTTTGGAAGTGGCGCAGAGGGCGCAGACGGTGCCGCACTTGACTCACAGGGAAGGCTTGTAATTTCCGGCTATTCGGAAAGCACCAGTAATGCGCACAATGTTGCGGTGACGCGCTTGACTGCCTCCGGACAGCTTGACGAGAGTTTCGGTGTCGGCGGAAAGGCCACCGTGATGAACTCGTTCGCGCGCCTCGGCAGTTGGAACGCTGCTATAGATAGCCAGGACCGCGTTGTCTTGACGGGTACTTCCACGCGCAACGATAACAGCATGAACAACTTTGAGATCTTGCGATTGGCCGTCAATGGAACCCTGGACCCAGACTTTGACGTCGATGGACGGCAAACTGTTGACTTTGGGCTAGTGAACGATCTTGCGGGTGACGTAGCCATCGACGGTCAAGATCGTGTAACCGTGGTGGGAATCACAACAAAATTCACTACTGAATTTGCGGTGACACGATTGAAGGCAAATGGCGGACTCGACACCACCTTCGGCAACTCCGGCCTGCAGAAGATTGGTTTTGGCGCGTTGCGGCCCTCTTCCGCCAAAGGCGTGGTACTTGACGATAGCGGGCGCGCGGTGATAGTGGGCGACTCTTATCAAGGTGATCCGCGACGGTTAGATGTGGCCATCGCGCGGCTTCTCGCAGATGACCTGCCCCCCATCGCCAATCCTGGCGGACCATACTTGGGCTATGAGGGTGACGGAACTTTGGTCCTCAGTGGATCTGGATCCTATGACGCTGAAACCCCGACCGGCCAATTAATATTTGAGTGGGATCTGGATTATACCGGCGGTGTTTTTGACGTCGACGCGGTTGGAATGCTGCAGGGCTTCAGCTTGGCGGACGATGTTCAGCCGCGCGTCATTGCTCTCCGCGTTACGGACCCGAGCGGCAACAGCCAAATCGCTACAACAACACTCGAGGTTCGCAATAGAGAGCCCCAGAATGTCAGCGTGAGTCGTACGATCGAGAGTAGCGTGCCCGGACAGGAGGTGACCTTTGTGGGCACCTTCTTTGATCCCGGCTACTTGGACACGCATACGTTTCAGTGGTCAGTCGAATACGACGGAGCGGTGGTGGCGCTTCCACCAGGTACGACTACGACCAATGCGACATTGGCGTTTGCGCCCCAGCAGGCAGGCTCGTATAGGATTAATTTCCAAGTGACAGACGATGACGGAGGAGTTGGAAGCGCTGCTGTCACCCAGATTGTTCAAGTCGTAGCTTTGCAGGATGATCCGCTCAACCCGGGCAGTTCCGTGTTAGCGATTGGGGGCAGTTTGGCTGATGACAAGATAAAGGTCGGCGAGACAGGAACCGAGGGAAGCGTCTTCGTTCAGCTGAACGAGGCGACCTTTGGCCCATATCTGGCGCAGCGCCTCGTTATTTTTGCTCAGGACGGAGATGACGAGGTAACGATCAGCTCCAACCTCAGTTTGGATGCGATTTTGTTTGGTGGCGCCGGCAACGATCGCTTGAAAGGCGGATCCGGCAATGATGTGCTTATTGGAGGAGATGGCGACGATGCGCTCTCCGGGGACGGGGGCCGCGACATATTGGTAGGAGGCAAGGGCGCTGATCGACTTCTTGGCAATGCTGGTGAGGATGTCCTCATCGGGGGCTTTACCACCTACGACACGAGCCTCGCGCATCTGAAATTGATGCTGAGTGAATGGACTTCAACACGGACATATGAGCAGCGCGTTAATAATTTGCGTTATGATCGAGATCAAATATCCGGTGTTTCGTTAGAAGGCCACGTTTTTGATGATGGTGTCGAAGATCTCCTGACAGGAAGCGAAGCTGATGACTGGTTCGTTTGGTTCTCAGCAACCGATCGTGTGACCGACCTGCGGGATAAGGCTTTGGAAGGTCAGTGGGACTGGTTGTTGGTTTAACCCGCCGCCCAATATCCGATCGGCCCACTGAGTTCTGCACCGCGCGGGCAGTTGCCACGCCAACTGATAGGGATAATGAAGGCCGCCGTCAATCGGTCACCCTTCCCTGTGAACCAGACTGGCAGATTTCCGGCATCCGGATCTCTAAGGGGCCTGGGGACACTAAGGGGCCTGGGGACACAGCACGATGCCGGGGCATGCACTAGCCGTCGACTGCTACCATTGCTGGACCGTTAAGCGCGAGGGCAAACTTGGGACAGCGCTCATTGGTCGGGGGACGAAGGCTGCCGAGCAGCCCGGGGTCGCGAACAAATGTTCAGAAGCGGCCACAGAGGCCTTGGGACACAGTACTATGCCGGGGCATGCACTAGCCGCCGATCGCTAGCAACGCGGAGCCTCTAAGCGCGCGGGCAAGCTCGGGACAGCGCTCATTAGTTAGAGACGAAGGCTGCCAAGCAGCCTAGGTCGCGAACAGATGTTCAGGAGCGGCAGGCGCGTGGCCGGCGGACCTTCGCGCCCGGCCATGCAGGCAATGCTAGCCTCCAGCAGTCTGGTTCGTGCCTCCAGCAACGTGCTGTGTCCCCGGGCCGTCGTGTCCCCGAAGTTCCTGCGGTGCATGTCTACGACGAACGCGATGCCGGCCGCATCGAGGGCGCGCATCCGCGCGGCGACGCCTTCGCGCAGTTCAAGCTGGCGCTCTTCGCTGTAAAGCGGCACCAGTCGGTAGAGCGAGATCGTGTGATCTTCGTGGCTGGTGAAACTGTGGTCGACGATCAGCAACAGCGCGGTGAATTCGATACCAGCCGCAATCGGCCGAGGTGGCTCTTCGTTCGTGCCCAGAGCATTGTCAGGCTTGAAGGGACGAGTCGAGTTCTCCCCGCCGTTTCGTGCCTTCGGATAGGGGTGCGACTGCTCGGCTTGATTTCAGCATGCCGGCAAGAGAAAGTGAGTGACATGCGCGATCTCGATCCGACCGTTTCCACGCAAATCATTGCCCTCCGGTCAAATAACGATGCCTTTACTCATCTCTCTCCAGATTGGTATGCCTCGCACGCTTGGCGAGGAAGAAGCCAGTGATCCAATGGATCGACGCTGGACGACCGGCTTTTTCAAGGAACCAGTTCAGGGGCCGGTTCAGCTTCGCACGACCAACCTTGAAGGTGACGAGCAAGCCGATCTCATTCACCACGGCGGACCGTACAAAGCGGTGCTGGCATACTCTGCCGAGCATTATGCCGAGTGGCGTCTGATGATGAATAACCCTTCGTTGCCATTCGGAGCGTTTGGAGAAAACTTCACCGTCGAAGGACTGTCCGAAGCGGAAGTGTGCATCGGTGTTACGTGGCAGGTGGGTGACGAGGTGCTCGTGCAGGTATCACAGCCTCGCCAGCCGAGCTGGAAGCTGGCCCGCCGTTGGCGCATCAAATCGCTCGCTTTGCAGGTCCAGCAGACGGGAAGAACCGGCTGGTATTTTCGGGTGCTGGAGGAGGGCGTCGTGGCAGCGGGAATGTCAATGGTTCTCAAGGAACGCCCCAATCCCGAATGGACTGTGGGGCGAGCAAACAGAGTGATGCACACCGACAAGACGAACATCGCAGAGGCGTTGGAACTAGCGGCGATCCCGCTGCTCTCTGAAAACTGGCGCACCACACTGATTCGCCGGGCAGATAAGCAAGAGCCCGACTCCTCGAAGCGACTGATCGGCGAGAACGGCTGATAGCCGATCTCAGTAGTTTGGTCTTCTCTTGAAGCGAGACTGAACTACTGGAGATCAATCATAGTCCTGCTCAGGCTCGGCCCAAACTTGCGCATCCCCATCGTCATCGACCTCGACATGAATGACGTTCGCTCGGCAGCAGACGGGACAATCCTCGACGTACTTCTGACTATCGCCTGCCGTGAGATCAAGTGGTATGACGATTTCCTCTCCACAGGCATCGCAAATATAGGTCGCTTCTTCCTGCATGGTTCGTTTGCGATTACCGGTGGAGGCCGCAGGGGCTGGCAGCTCCTCGTTACCCGTGGGCAGTTGCTCTCTGGACTCAAGCCGCTGGCAAATCCATAAAAGCACCGACAACGAATCTTCATCTGCGAGCCTATGATCATCACCAACCGCAAACAGTCCCCATTGCAACGGACCACTCCTGGTTTCCAGTTCCTGGGAGTCCTCGAATGGAATGACATCGTCCAGGGGGCTATGGAGTATCGTCGTGTTCCGCTTGACCGCCTGTGCGGCTCCCCACCGTTTCCAGGCTGGGCAAAGAAGCACCAGCGGCGTATCGCCCGACAGCATG
>JBQCEI010000788.1:0-2836 GCA_051960375.1 Aureliella sp.
CGAACCTTGTTCGCTGTACGTTTCGCAGGGATCCCGCCAGCCGTTTCTCGATGAAGCGATGCCTTGCGGACTTGGGCCGGTGACGCGTCTCAGTTTGACGTTCGGGACGTTCTTTGCCGACCTGGACCTCGACGGCCGCGAGGACATCGCCTGCACCAACGGACATCTCGAATCCGAAATTGCCAAGGTGCAGCCGAATCAGCATTACGAGCAGCCGCCGCTGGTGTTCTGGAATGCGGGCGCCAAGGGCAACACCGAAATGGTTCGCTTGGACGCCGAGCAGTTGGGCGAGGACGCGCTCAAGCCGATGGTCGGTCGCGGGGCCGCTTATGGCGACCTGGACGGCGACGGCGACATCGATATGGTCTTCGTGGCCAACGGCGGTTCGCCGCGCGTCTTGCGCAACGACCAGCAACTAGGGCATCACTGGCTGCGTCTGAACTTGCAGGGACACCAGTCCAATACCGCGGCCATCGGAGCGATCGTCCGCGTCGCTTCGGCCGCCGGTCCGCAGACGCGTTACACCACTGCCACCCGCAGCTATCTCAGCCAGTGCGAGCTGCCCCTGACGTTCGGCTTGGGCGATGCGGCCGAGCCGGTTGATGTCGAGATCGTTTGGCCCGACGGCGAAGTGCAAAAGATCGAAGACATGCCCGTCGACCAGCAGCACACGATCCAGCAAGGAGCGCTGCAGTAACGCTCCCCGGCGTCCCTCCGCGTCCTCCGCGGTAAAAAAACGAGCATCACAAGCCATGTTGCACGGCCGGCCGCCCGCGCTAGTTTACGGCAGCGTGCACGTGCTAGTATATTGGCGCAGGTTCGCTATAGGCGTGGGCCGATTAGCGCGAGCGAGATTACAGTGTGGCTGATTTGCATCCCGAGCATCTAGATTGTGAGGCAAGCCGATGGCTGACCGCCGCCGCATCACCGTTTCTGCTATCGGAGATTTGGCTTTGGTTCGATTCTTGGATCGCAAGATCGTCGACCCGGCCAATATCGAAGAGGTCGGCGACGAACTGTTCACGTTGGTCGAGAAGGAAAAGTTCAAGAACGTCATCTTGAACTTCGATGGAGTCGAGTTTCTCGGCTCGGCGGCGCTGAACAAGCTGATCATGATGGAAAAGAAAGTCAAAGCCGGCGGCGGCAAGTTGCGGCTGTGCTCGCTGCGGGCCGAGATCATGGAAGTCTTCACGATCACCAAGCTCAACCGCCT
Organism: Aureliella sp.; assembly: GCA_051960375.1. Classification (GTDB taxonomy): domain Bacteria; phylum Planctomycetota; class Planctomycetia; order Pirellulales; family Pirellulaceae; genus Aureliella. Next base: position 1,214 of record JBQCEI010000788.1, read on the forward strand.
ATTCGATATCAAGAAGACCGAAGCCGACGCTTTCAAGGCTTTTGGTGTAACGATCTAATCACGCGCTTCTCCGCAAGCCGCCTTTCGTTTTGAGTGATACGGAGCATTCGCAATGCCCGAACCGGTCTGGGACTGGAGTCTGCACGAGCACATTCCCAGCTCGTGCGACTCTGGCCATGAGTTGATCGAGCGCTACGTGAAGGTTCTCGAAGAGTTCGGCTGGGAAGGCCGCGATCTATTCCAGGTCCAGCTGGCCGTCGAGGAGGCGCTGGTCAACGCGATTACGCACGGCAACAACGAATCGCCCGACAAGACCGTCGAGGTCGAGCTGCATGTCAGCCGCAACGCCACCTCGATGCGCATCTGCGATCAAGGCTGCGGCTTCTGCCCGGACGACCTGCCCGATCCAACCGATGACGAGCACCTCGACTCGCCCCACGGCCGCGGTGTCATGCTGATCAAAGAGCTGATGGATCAGGTCAACTACAACGCCTGCGGCAACCAAGTCTGCATGTTCAAACAACGCAACGGCTAGCGCTGTCTTTTTCAGCCGCTTGAGATGCAGAGAGCGCGGAGATCGCGGAGATCGCTCCGCGCTCTTCTACGGCAGTTGAACTTTACTCGCCGCCTAGACCGGGCACGCCTGGGAAGTTCGGCAGAGCTCCTGGGGAACCGAGGCCCGGGGCGGCGGGCGGCGTGCTTCCCTTGGGACCAATCAAGTCGTCCTTCTTGAGCATCAGTTGCTTGAAGGATGATTCTTCGATCAGGTAGTACCAATCGGCGAAGCGTGCGTTCAGTTCCTGAACCTTCTTGCGCGCCGCGTTAATCTTCTCGTCGCGAGCATCGATCAGGCGTTTGTTGCTCTTCTTGATGTCTTCCTGAACGGCGCTCAAGCGGTCCTTGAGTTCCTCTTCGGTCTCTTCTTTGACCGCCGGCTCGTCTTTGGCCTCAGCCTTGGCCCCCTTATCCTCTGCAGCCTTGTCAGTTTTCGCATCGGCCGCTTTTTCATCAGCCGCTTCTTGGTCGGCCGGTTCATCGTCGTCGGCTACCGGGCCGCAATCGTTCTCTTCAGCGGCCTTTTCTTCAGCGGCCTTTTCTTCCGTAGCCTTATCTTCAGCCGATTGATCGTCGTCGGTCGACGGCTTGCTCGACTCTTCCGACTTGGCGGGAGCGTCTTCGTCGGCCTTGGCGTCATCGCCTTTGCCCTCTTCGGGCTTAGCATCTTCCGATTTCGCGTCTTCCGATTTCGACTCTTCAGCCTTCTCCTCGGACTTGTCGCCCTCGGACTTGTCAGCTTCGGGCTTGTCGCCTTCCGACTTCTCGGCTTGGGCGGCGGCTTTTTCGGCGTCCATCTTCTTCAGGTCTTCGATCGACTCGGGCACAGCCTGGAGGTCGGGAGGCGGAAAGCGGCTCTCGTCCAGCGAGGCGGTGACCAGCAGATAGCGCTCGCGTTTTTCGCCCGGTTCCTCAGCTTTGTTTTCGTCGCTGGTGGTTTCCAGCGCGCTGCTTGAGATGCGTTCCTGGCCGAAACGCAAGGTGTAGCGCACCCCATCCTGCGTGGTCAGCAGCGTTTCACCGGCGACGGCATAGATCTCGGTCGTGTCGCCGTTGGGCTGCGGAATG
>JBQCEI010000789.1:0-8162 GCA_051960375.1 Aureliella sp.
GCTGTTAATTTTATGGCCGGCGCGGCCGCTGGCTGCATCATCGCCGGCACAGCATGTGTCGCCATATATTGCTACGGTTTCCCCTTTCCGCTCTCGCCGACTGGGATCCTTCAACTCTCGGCTGGTCTGGGTGCCTCGATCGCTTCTCTGTTTCCCGTCGTGGCTTGGTGCCTGCGGGCGGTGTTCCTTTTTGTAGGCACCTGCGCGACCTTTGCTCCATAGACCGATGCCGGCGACGAACCCGGCCGTGGCGTCAGTCCGATCGTACTCACTTGCCAGTGTCCCATTATTCAAGCGAGGCGGTGATGGCCAATGCGCCCCCGAGGCCCGAGGACGCGCTGCCCGAGATTCGTGCGAATCCGGCAGCCCCGCTCCTTGGCTTTGTTGGACTGCTGTATTTATTTCTAAGCCCTGCCGCACTATTGTTTGGCGCGCCGCACGCTGGCATACTGTCGTCTTCCATGTTCGCTTTTGGGGCCTGGACTGTTTACTTGGCGTTCCAGCCTTACACGTCTGCTCGCCGGATCGCCACCATGGCATGGGGCGGCGTGACGACGACTGTCGCCTTCTGTGCGCTACTGGCGACATGCCTAAAAGGCGATATGGATGGAATGATTTTTTCATTGGTCGCATTGCTGGTGACTTCGCCCGTGCTTCTTCTCGCCGTACGTGAGCGAGCGGCACGGTAGAGCGCCAACAACACACAGCACCTGCGTCGGCGAAAGGGTGCTTTGCCAATGAAACTGCGATTCCTGGGGTTGGGAATCGTGAGCGTTATCTCTGAGAGCAGGCTACACATGAGTAATTACCGATACGACATTAGTGAAATCCTGGACGAGCATGTTGACGGTCCGTATGACCCTGAGGAGCGCGAATTCATTGAGGAGATCGCCAGTGCGCTTTATGAACGCGTCGACGACATGCCCGCGGTTGAGCAGTGGCCGGCTCCCGTGAAGTACTTCTATGCGTGCTACGAATTCAACTACCAGGTAGGTAACGGTGGCTTTGCGCAAGCTGCCTTTAACGTCCCCGGCTTATTCCCTATTGCGACTCAGGCATTTGAACATCTGGGCCTTGTCGATGCAGCCCAGTTGTGCCGCCGTGCCACAGCAATGCTACCTCAGGAGATCGCGGCGCACCTTGAAAAGGGCATTCTCGATACAGACTCGCTCGAGGAAGTCTTCGAACATTTTGACGACAGCCCCTTGGCCGAGCTCGACGAGGACATACCCGAGGAGTTTTGGGCAGATGCTGAACTGCAAAAACTGGTTGAGGATAATCGCGAAGCGTTTTTAGCGATCGACGCTCTGCTGTCGTAAACGGCACCGCAGGCACAAAGAGCGAGGAATAACATGCAGAGCGCACCGGCCGATCTCACGCCGCCGCAATGGGCTGTACTCAACGCCTGGAGAGCGTTTGCGATCCTTGCGTTTGGCATTTTTGTGAGCGTAGCGATTGTTCCCGCACTGGCGGTGGCCCTCGTCCCACATACCGGTTGGCCCATCTTCGGTTTGATATACGCCTTCACTCTGGCTTTCACTCGAATTGCCATGATCTCTCCCGACTTGGGATTCCGTTTCGCGCGGGCCAGAATTTCAAGCGCGTTAGTGGTATCCGCAATCTTGGGAATTGGCCAGCTGGCAATGCGGTGGAATCAGTCGGACTACGGCAATCCATGGCTTCACTGTTCACCACTGCAGCCCCTGGTCACGGTACTCGTGCCTCTTATTTGGCTCGGCATATTTTGGCTGATCCCAGTACAATCCACGGCGCGCCCGTGAGACCACTGCACGGGCGAGTGGACATCTGCTGACGATCTGCGCTATAGCAATGGTGCGTCAGTTCCAGCGGCGAGATGACGCCTGGCGATTGTCGATGGTCCGCCGTTGAACAAGGGTAGTTCCGTGATACTCGCACAACTGAGGCCGGAGTTCCTTGAAGCCGTCCATGCGGCGTGGTGGAACTGGCGATTCGGAATTGGGCTCATCCTTCCGCCGGTCGTCTTCTACGCGATGACTAAGTTGAAGTGCCAGCCTTTTCTCGCGTTACCTATTGCGGCGGCGGCTTTCTGGCTTGCCTTTTCGTTGGGGATAGAACACGTTTCGGATGCGATGGCTGATAACGCCGTCACGCGCGAAGAAATGTGCGTTGCCGCGGCAGATACCGGTCGAACCTTTGCACCTTTTTTAGTTTTCCCGGTTTGGGCTTTGCTGTATAGCGGGCTTTGGCTCGGGCTCGTGCGCCTTCGTCGCAAGCTCTCTCGCGCAACTGAACAATCGCCAGAGACGCAATGCCCAAACTGCGGTCGAACTGTTGCTGTAGCCACTATCAAGTGCCCGAGATGCATGAACTACCTTTGCGTTGAGGGCGCAGGTGCTTCGACCCTCGTCACCATGCCGGACAGTCCCTACGCTCCGCCCAGCGCCTCGCCGTAGGAATTGTCGAACGACTACAGGGCGACGTCCCCGCAGGCCTTAGTGCAAGAAATGAGTCCAGCATGCTGACAGATCCAAAGACGTCATCCTCCCGACGCTTGTCTATCGTCGAGATCGCAATCTACATCACTCTATGGGCAGTGATCTTTGTGTTTTTTCCGATGGACGAACCGCCGGAGCAGCAGTTGACACACGCGGCAGTGCGCACCGAATCCGGAGATGCAGTTCCATTGGTATGAGACGCAGCCAACAAGAGGGATCGAGATTTTCTGTATGGATGTTGAGGCTGTTTGGCTACGACGGAGTGCTTCCGGCTATAGTCCTTCTAGTACCAACCATTCTTCATGTCGCTTTTCGTGGAGCGAGCTGGGTAGAACTGCTGGCAATTGTACTGCCGATTGCGGCGTACATCATTCGAGCGGAACTCGGTTTGAGGTTGATTGAACACAACCAAAGTAGCCCCTGGTTGCGAAGAGCTCAAAAGACGTCGCTGTACTTTGCGTTGCTGATTCTTCTTGTGGTTGACGCCTGCGCCATACTCATGTGCACGCTTCCACAGAATGGCGTTACGAACTTCGACCGTGCCGTCCTATTTGTGCTCTACCTGCTATACTTGGCGCTGATGGCTGTAGCAACGTTCCCAAGTGCAATAGCTCGAACCGATTGATCGCAGAAGCAGCGAACCGCGAGCTTGGTGAGGCGCGTCGGTCGTTGCACGCTCAAGTGCCAAGCGATCGACCCCAGCTCCGCAGTCGCGTGTTACCTGATGAGCAATCGAAACTGGGCAGCCGGCGTGTTACTCGTTCGAAGTCCGTGAAAGGTGTTTTGCGCGTGGAGAGCGAGCGCTCGCTCAGGCTGGGTGATCTCAAGTGCTCGCCGTGCTGATCATGTCAGACCTTGAACCCAATCCATACTCGCCTCCTTTGCAGGGACCGGACGCGGCGGCGCTGGCGACCCGCTGGCGGGTGATCCCCGCCGCAGCATCGTTTCTGATTGGCTTGGCGAGCTTTACGCTTGGAATTGCCGCCGTGGGCATCACGGTGAACGCGGTGGTCCTGCAGTCCGCAAAGCAGCCGCTAGGCTTGATGATTGCCGGCTGCTCGCTCTACCTCGGTTTTGGCATTGCCTGGATAGTGGCCGGACGGCTGTACTGGCGAGGCCGATACCGGGCTGCCGCAATCGCAAACGGTGTTGGAATACTGTTTCCCGTGGTGCTCTTCGCGATACTTGGCGTGTAAACGAAAACGGCGCACTACCGGTCTCGGAGGTTTCGACACGATGAGCAGTGTTGAGGAAGTCGGGAGAGGTCTGTCTGAGATTGAAAACCAAATGCGGAGCTTGCTGGATGCTCAATCGCCGCCCTACGATGCGGCATGGAATATCTGGCGCACGGCAATGTCGCTCACACCGATGTCGCCCAGCGTCATGCATCCATTTTGGCTGATCTGGGGAGCGCTAACGGACTGGGTTGAAAATCGTCCTGACGAAAGAGCACAGGCCGAGTCCAAGATGCGGCAAGCAGCCCGAGAGTGGCTTGAACTGAACCGAGATGATGCTGCGGAAGTTAAAGCTTATTGTGATCGCTGGGTATATGACGAAATGGGATATGCGCGCGATGCTGATTGAGCGGTGGCCAGCATCATAAGATCGTTGAACTGGAGCAGTCTTGAGCTCCTTCGATGTTAGGCGCTTCGTTGGGATGGCGTACGACGGCGTGTGAGTCTGGAGTCGAGATGTTTCGAATTGAGTTCATCAGCGCGCCGTACTGGGCCGGTGACCGAAATGAGCAGGTATTGCGCGGCCGCATCACACTGGGGGACTTCGCCGAGGACTTCGAGTCGTCCTTAGCATTCTGGTCGCAGTCCGATTACGAGCAACATTGGCTGCGTGCCGCTCGGCGGCTGGAAGCTGACCAGTCGACTTCAGCGTTCATCACTGATTGCTATGATCCAGCGACGGCGAACTACATTGTGTGGTGGCCCGTGTGGCGCGAAAACGAATCGCTCGTGTTTCAAAATGGGCTGTTGTTTCTGAATGAGCTCAAGTCGCCCTTCAACCCGGAAGAGCCCGCGGAACACGTTCAGCAGCGCGTTGCACTCAGCGAGGACGGCGCGTCAATTTCCGAATGGATAATCGGAAGTCGCTCAGTAAGTGAGTGGCTGCGTTCGCGAACCGCCGCGCAGCGAGCTGGACGCGCTTCGTCATGATTGGGACGGGGCCAGTTCGGCCACAGCCATCACGAGCTTCTTAGAAGGCAGGGCATGAAGACGCAGTACTACACAGCGACCAGTCTCGACGGGTTCATTGCGACCGAGGAGGACTCCTTGGAGTGGTTGTTTACTCTGGGTGATGTAAATGACACGAGTTACCCGGAATTTATCGCCGACGTCGGCGCGCTTGCTATGGGCTCGTCGACCTATGAGTGGATGCTGCGCCATGCAGTGACCATCAAGGATCAAACCGGTAGCAGCTGGCCCTACGCGCAACCGACGTGGGTGTTCTCTTCTCGCTCGCTGCCGCTCGCAACCGGAGCCGACGTCAGGTTCGTCAGCGGCGACGTACGGCCGGTGCACCAAGCGATGCGACAGGCGGCGGGTTCGTCTAATATCTGGATCGTCGGCGGCGGTGATCTCGCGGGCCAGTTCTTCGATGCGGGGCTTCTCGACGAAGTGATCGTACAGATCGCGTCGGTGACGCTTGGCCGTGGCAAGCCGTTGTTTCCACGGCGGCTTACGTCGCCGCCTTTGCGGCTTGTATCCGCCAAGCAAATCGGGAGCGGCTTTGCTGAACTGCGATACGAAGTCCCGAACTCGCCTGCCATGCGCTCCGACGAGCCGGTCGACTAAGCGGTGGACAGCTGCGGACGACGACCGGCGGTCGGCGCGGATGGGTGAGGTCGAGATCGTTCCAAAACGGACACGCAAAGCCGCGAAGAGGCAGTGACTGGCGACGTTTATGGCGAGGGCATCATGCTTGTTAAGCGGAGTGCGATTGTCGTTGGTACGGCTGCAGTTGTTCTGCTTCTGGCCCCGTTTCTCTACCACGCAACCACTTTTCACTATTTGGAGGTTGTCGAAAATGACCCGTTGGTCGCGCCGGTTGGTGTCGTGAGTGTTCGCGAGGATCTGGTAGAGCTCGAGGATGGTCGCGTTTATCAGCTTCAAGGAGCCGATTGGCTTGGCGAGCTGGCCGCAGGTTCCGACCTGGAGATCGATCTCGAGCCGGCCGACGCGGCCAGAGCAACTGTGTTCGTGAAACGTCGGCAAACCATCTGTGGCACTCCTTGGGCTCGACCGATCAGCATCCCGATCATCGCCGACAAAGTGCCCGCGTATACGAGGGAATTTGCCGGCTACGCGAATCTACGCAAAGCGGCGCAGGGTAGCCGCAAAAAGCAACGAAGTGGGGCACTCGCTCAAGCATCCGCTAAATCGGCTTCGCGCCTTCGCGTGAGTCCGAGGGTTTTTGAGGTTTCACGCGAAGACGCGAAGGCGCGAAAAAGAGTGAGGTAACTGAAGAAGGTGCGCCGAGGACCACTGCCCGCATGGCCTCGGAAAAGTAGACGAGCATCTGGGCTAAGAATCGAACATGGTCGATAGCACGATCAATTTAGCCAATCTGTTTTTCATCGCTGCCAACGCCGTATTTGCGGCCACGGTGCTCGCCGCGCTTGGGCGATGGGGTTGGTTGTTATTCAACGCCATGCTCCATCGGCGTTTGACGCGCAAGCAGGTTGTCGAGCTGGTCGCGCTGACCGTGCCGCTGACTGCGCTGGCGGCGGCAATCGCCTACTGGGTGTTTGCGCTTAGCGAGATAGATGCGTCGCTCCATTAGCCGCCGCAGACGCTCTGCTGCGGCGCGACAAGGTGCTTTGGCAAGACACGTCGGGGTCAACGAAGTTGAAGGCTTGCAGCCAAACCACGAATACCGGACGGACCGCATGTTCGCGCAAGACGACAAGGAACCAGACGACGAACTAACCAAGTATGTGATTGATCACTATGGAAGGTTTTTCACCGAGTTGGAAAAACGCGCTCTTCGCATCCTGCATCTGAATCAGAAGGCGGACTGCGGCCACAACGCGCTGATGCAACGGAAGGTGGCAGAAGTTGCGGAGCTGCAACCGGATGCGGAGGTGCAAGAGATTGTCGCACTGGGTGAGGCCGCAGCTCGACGAAAGATTCGAGAACGGTTGCTGCGCGATCACCGAGGCGAAATCTTCTTGAACTATTGTCCCTCATGTTCTGCGTTGTGCCGAACGCCTCATGCAAAAATGTGTGTCCGATGTGGGCACTCATGGCACAACCTGCCGCTTGTACCGGAGCAGATTTGCAAGCCGCGCGACGAGGAATGAACGAAGTGGGAATCCTCACTGTAAGATCCCGGCCATTGGCGCTATCTCGATCCTCGCAAGACATGGACGCTGACTCATTGGCAAGCCGTATCCTCCGCTTTGCGATTCTGTTGGTCGTGTCATGGATTGTCATGACGTTCACTCATGAGCTGGGGCACATCGTTGGCGGTTGGGCTTGCGGCGGGAGGCTGCAACAAGCCGACCTTCTGCCGTGGCATTTGCCCTACAGCATTTTCGAGCCCGATCCACAGCCACTGGTGACGCTCTGGAGTGGACCGATTCTCGGCGCGATTTTTCCCGCCGGGCTGGCGATTCTGATACGGGGGAGGTGGACATGGTTCGTCGCGCACTTCTGCGTGCTTGCCAACGGCGCTTACATCGCCAGCGCCTGGTTTGCGGGCGACCGTTACCTCGATACTCCGAGACTGCTCGAACACGGTGCCGCTCCGGTCTCCATTGGCATATATTGCTTGCTGACCATTGGTTTGGGTTACGCGGGATTTCGCCGGTCCTGCATTGCTGTGCTTTCGTCGCCATCGCAAGGCAAGGTCGCGCGCAAGCCGTCCGGCTGAGGGTGGAAGGTGAACTCCGCGTTCAGCGACTGGGGCGTTCATCGAATGGCCTGCTCATCCATACGACGTTATGTCTCGTCCGATCAAGGGTGGGCAAGTGACTGGTAGCCTCCGGATAGCGTCGTTATGGGTAGCAGCGATCGTTGCGGTCGGGCTGATGGCGAACCTGCCTCGCGACTCTGGAGCGGTCAAGAAGTTCACCCAGGAAGCTGGGTTTCCGGTTACTTTCGCGCGGTGGACCGATGGACGCCTGGACTGGTTCAGCACGAGGAACCTCCTGCTGGATTCATTCGTCTGGATCTCGCTTGGCGTATCTGTGGGATGCGTGATCGGGTATCAATACTGCAAACGCAACCGCAGGACTCAATCAGCGCAGGGAAAGTAAGTTCCCGGAGGCAAGACCGCGGCACAGATAGCCTCAGCCGCGCAGCGGCGACCTGCGATAGCCTGGGATGCCAATCCTAGGAGGATCTCGAAAGCGTCTGGGCTGCCTACAAGCACATCGGCCGTGCCCTACGAGGCTGCGAGAAAGGTTGGTGCGCGAACCGTGGGACGGCAGTCCTCTGCCGTCAGCACCCGCCGAGAAGCACTGCCAGCGCCTTGCATTTTCTTCGCAAGCGAGCCCTCCCGCGCGAGGGTAATAATTCTTTTTCGGGCCTGGTTACTCAATGTCCCCGCGGCGCCGCGCCGACTGGATGTTGCCACAGTCCTTGATCAAGCGAAGCCCTATTTGGCAGAAAGCAGAGAAAACTCGAAAACCCTTCGGAAACATTGGTGTTTAAGACGTTGCTAAACAGTTCT
>JBQCEI010000790.1:0-2320 GCA_051960375.1 Aureliella sp.
TTGCTTGCCGCGGAGGATTACGGCGATTCGTTCGCACGATTCCGGGGAGAGGGGCAGCTTTACTTTGGCCAACGCTTCAGAGGCCTTTAACGGCTCTTCTCGAAGCGTCTTGACCGCGTCTTCGCCAAACAGGTCGAACAGCTTCTTTGCTCGCTGCTTGCCGAGTCCAAGGCCTTCGCCGGCGGCTGATAGGTAGCTTGCGATGGCTTCGCGGCCGGCGGGCGCCGATTCAACGAATGAATTAAAAATGAACTGCGGTTCAATCTTGTGCGTGCGCGGGTTGCGGTAGTCTTTCCAGTGTCCGAAGAAGCGATAGTCGAGCCCTGCGCGTAGTTCCTCCCTGTCGGCTTGTCCCTTGATGCTGCAGAGTTTTGATTCCGCTCGGATCGTGCCGACGATGGTGTCAGACTCGCCCGGCCGGTTCGATTCCCAACGGTGGCGCTCGCTGCAGAATGTTCCGATCAGTTCAGCGTTAGTTGTCACCGAGATGGCCTCCCTGTCGGCGCATGGTCTCGGCCTTGCTCCATCCGAGCTGGAATTGCAACGTCTCCAGTCGGATCTCTTCGGGCGTTGGCACATGCTCGGGAGTGAACTGCGCTTCATCGTCGGCCGGCAGCCAATCGAAGCGGGCGTTAGACTTGATGACCCGGCTAACAACCTTCGGGCAAATGCTCAGAGTGCTTGCGATCTTCTCTCGCGAGTTGCCACTTTCGAAAAGCGATTTGATCTGCGGAGACAGTTCCGCGATCTGGCGTTTCGTGGTTCGCTTCTGCTTTGCAACGGCTTCCATTTAGCCCGATTCCTTCCGTCAGGAGTTCAATAAGCAGAGAGAGCGTCGGGGAACGAACCCGATTGGCCTTGTTTTGAACCAAGGCGTATTCCAGCCAATCGCCCTCGTCACGCGGGTATTAGCGAGCGCCGCGGAGCCGCTCGGCGCTTCGTTAGACGTCGTCGGTGTTGGCCGATGGCGCGTTGTTCGGTGCTTGAGCTTGCATCATTGCGGCGACGCTCAGCTTCGGTTTGTCGCTACGCGTTGCAGGCTGAGCGGGATCGTCCGGCTTGGCGAACGTCGATTTATCGCGACGCAGTTCCGCGGGGATAGCGGCAAAGAACTGAGGATGCTTTGGAACATCCTTAACGGCCGGATCGTCAACGTGATACAAGCAGTCGAACTTCAGCTCGATGTGCTTGCCGTTCGGGTTCTTCGCTTGCGGGCCGTTCGGTCGCTCTTCGACTTCGATAACCAGCTGACGGCCAACCATCGCGGCCGTGTCAAGCTGCGTTTGCTGGCCCGGCACATGCTGGCCCATCATTCCGGTAGCCAAGAACAGCTTCAGCAATCGGCGGTTGCAGAATTTGCCGCCGTCTCTTTGCTCGGCGTTGCCCTTCAAGAAGAGCTGGTCGAAAGTCTTGTCGAACTGATCGGGATGCGTACCGGCCAGAACGCCAAACGTTACGTCCAGGCCGTCGAGATACTTGCTCTTGTCGAAGCTCATCGGCTGTGGATCTTGCGCCATGACGACGACATGAAAGAAGCCCGGCTTGCTCAAAAATGAAGAGCTGGAGCCATCGTCTTCCGGTGGTTGCTCGAATGCGAATTGGGTCATTTGAAAGAGTTCCTTAAAGTGAGTAACTAAGAACCGCGGGACATGAATCAGCGTGGGCTTGGTGAATCAGCGAACTAAACTGTTCGAACTGACGCCGAGTGAGTAAGACCGAGTTGACGATTTGAAATTGGCCGATGATTTCTACGGGGTTTTGGGCTTGCTCCATGGTGAAGAAGACAAAGTGTCGGTGTCCGTTCAACCCGAAAGAGACGAAGATCTTTTGCATCGCGTGCCCGCTTCCTGGTTGAACTAGAACGGAATCCAGTTTTCGAAGAACTTGTCGACCTGCTTGGACTCAAGAGCGGCGATCAGATCGCGGGCTTCGTAGTCTCTGAGCTGAGCGAGTTGAGCCCGGTTTGAAGTCTTCAGCAGCTCCGCGACGCGCTGAGCAATGCCGGGCGTTACTTGCTCCGCTTCAAGCAACAACTGCTGCGCTCGCTGCAGCTGCTCGGCTGAACAGACCGGAGGGCCTTGCGGCTCGGGAGCGGCCGCCTTGGCAGTCAAGCCTTGTTCCTGCGCCTTCGCAGCGAGCTTGCCGATAATCTCTTCCGCTTGCGCTGGTGTCAGATCCGCGACGGCTTGAACGGCTCGCTTCTTCAGAATGTTCGCGATCTGGTCTTCAGACTGATTGAGCAGCTTGAAGAGCGAATAGAGCTGATCGCGCTGAGCGGCCGAACAGAAGAGCGGGTTTTCGGTTGCAACCAGGGAAGGGG
>JBQCEI010000791.1:0-2919 GCA_051960375.1 Aureliella sp.
AACCGGCAGCGCTACCGGCTCGGGCCAACTGATCCTCTGGGACCCCGCCGCAAGGAGGCACCCGGTTGGCCGCGTGGCCTTGCCCAATGGATCGGGAAGGCCATCGGGGACGATCACCGGTTTGGCGATCGATCCGTATGGCGACCAGGTGCTGGCTGCAACATCGGCCGCCCTGCTGACCGCCAACTTGGCCAAGCCTTCGCTGATGCCGGTGCACGTGGGCGCAGAGCAAACTGCGGCGGAAGCGAACCTCGGCGTGCGCTTGACCGGTGACCCCGCCCCGCTGCCTGACCTGGTCGAGATCGCTTTGTCGGTCGCTGAAGACGATCTGCTCGCGCTCGATCTCTCCGCTTATCCGGCGCTGGCGATTCTCGGGTCGGCTCCTTTGATTTGGCAAAGCGGCGACCGTCCTCAATTGGGTTCGCTCAACGTTTCCCAGTCGGGACAGATCGGGTACAAGCCGCGGGCAAACGCCAACGGAAAAGACTCGGCGAGCTTGAAGGTTTACAACGGCGTCGCCACTACTACGGTGATGGTGTCGCTGAATGTGACGCCGGTCAACGATCCGCCCGATGCATTCACAGTCGACACGGTCGCTCTTCCCGAGGCGAGCCCGGCGGGCGCGGGCGCTGGTTTTGCAACCGTGTTCGACGTCGATACCGACGCTCGCTATGTCATTAGCACCAGCGACCCTCGTTTCTACGTCGCCGACGGCCAGTTGCTGCTGAGCGGCTTGGGGCAACTCGACTATGAAACCGAACCGGTCGTGCAGCTGACCGTAACGGCCACCGATGCCGACAATCCGCAGTTCGTCCTCAGCAAGCAGGTCGCGATTCCGGTTCTCGACTCGAACGATGGCCCGGCCAGCATCACGGTGTCAGCCTCAGCGGTCGAGGAGAACGTCAGCGGAGCCACAGTCGGCCATCTGCAGATCGCGGATCCCGACGGTCACGGCAGCTACGTATTCGACGTATCGGACGACCGTTTCGAGGTCGCCGATGGCCAGCTGCGTTTGAAGGATGGCCAGCAGCTCAATTACGAATCGGAACAACGGGTCACGATGACGGTGACGGTGCACGATCCGTCAGCGGAACTCAACGCGGCGCCGGTCGCTACGACGGTGATCATCGACGTGCTCGATCGCAATGACGCACCGAGCGGTCTGTTCGTCGAAGTGGTCGACGTCAAAGAACATGAGGCGGGCGCGTTCGCTGGCTCGGTCGATGTTCAGGACGAGGACGCGCTCGATCAATACTCGTTCGAAGTTTCCGACGCGCGCTTTGTCGTTGAAGGCAACTCGCTACGGCTGAAAGATGGGCAAGAGCTCGATCGCAGCGATGGACCCGTCTTGCCGGTCGCCGTCCGGGCGACCGACGGCGGCGGCAAAGCCGTTTCAACGACGGTCTCGATCAACGTCATCAACGACACTCCTTTCCAAAACCCCAGCAATCCTTTCGACGTCGATAACGACGGCCAGGTTTATCCCCGCGATGTGTTGATCCTGATCAACATCATCAACCAAACGGGCCCGCACGTCATCGAACCCTTCAGCAGCACGGGCGAAGGGGACAACCCAATGCAGGGCTTGTATGTCGACGTCAATGGCGACGGCTCGCTGACGGCGCTCGACGTGTTGGTTCTGATCAATCAGTTGAATCACTCGACGTCGGCTGCCATTTCCGATAATCCGAACGATTCTCCGTCCGAGCCCACCAGCCCGGTCGGCGGCGTATCGAGCGGAGGATCGGAACCGCTCGACTGCCAGTCGGACATGGTCTACGACAGTTCGCTTGACGCTTGTGTCGAGATGGATCACTCGCCGCCGCCTGAGGGCGAAGGGTATGGTTTCCCCTTCGACGAGCGCGCCGAGATCGACTCCGAGCTGGAGATCCTGCTCGAGGAACTCTCGCGCGAGCGACTGCGCTAAGCCGCTGCTCTTCTCATCGCACGCTCTCTCTTTCTTCGTGTCTTGGTGCCTTCGTGGTTAATTCTGTTTTCACCACCAAGACACAAAGACACCATCCAGACTCCAGTGGCCCGGTCAATTAGCGGCGACCGATCACTTGCCGCCGGCCCGCTCGAGCGTCTCGGCGACTTTCTTCCAGCCGAGCGACTTGGCTAGCCGCAGCGGCGTCATGCCGTTCTTGGTGACCGCATTGGGATCGGCACCGTGCCTGAGCATGATCTCCACACCGATCGCCGTGCCGGCCAGTGCCAGGCTGTGCAGCAGCGTAAAGCCGCGATCGTCCGCCTCATGGACGAAGTGCGGCTTCTCCTTTAAGGTTTCCTCGAGCGAAGGCCCCATGTTGGCCGCCATCGGATGCTCGGCGGCTTCGACTTCCGCCAGGTCGGGAGCCTTGTTGCCGCCACCGAAAAACTTGCCGAGCAAGCCTGGCTTCTTCTTGCCAAAGAATTCGGGCGGTACGACATGGATCGAGTTGGGATCGCCGAAATCGAGACCCCAAGCTGCGTCGTGCTGGGCTCGTTCCGAGCGGCTCATGCGCGAGCGCAGCAAGTTGACCGTATAGGCGCCATAAACTCTGCTCGAGGTCGCGTACGCGTACATCCAATCGTTGACTTCTTTGGGCGGCACGCACACCGCGTCCCCTTGTTTGACGCTCTTGAGCCAGTTGGGTTGATTGATCAGCGTGCCGCGGACGCGCTGGCCATCGAAGTCGACATCGCCGATCCACATTTGCTCGACACCCGGCGAGTCCTCATCACTGCGATCGAACACTTCCGGCGGATCGGTGAACGCGACCTTGACGCAAGCCAGATCGAGACCCGGAATAATTCGACGCCGCTCCCAGGAAAGCTCGCGCCAGAAATAGCGAAACGTTTGCCGCGCCTGGCGATTGGCCGCGGCCATCTCGGGATCATCGCCCGGATGAAGAAAAACGGGGGCACTTTCCCGGTTGC
>JBQCEI010000792.1:0-9254 GCA_051960375.1 Aureliella sp.
CGTTTTGGGCAAGCAGGCGCGCATAAAGCAAGTTCAAGGAGCGTTCGGCGGGCAACTCCACCCGCACTTACTCCACTTTTTGAACTTGGAGAGTGCCGTTACAGTTAGCAAAGGGCGCTCCAACGGATCGCTTGTCACGCTTTCGCTCGATATTTAGAGCGAATTGCTTCACAAAGGTTCAGACAGCATTCGCTCAGCGATCGCCGTGACTGACAAACAAACACACCCCCCACCAGGGAGATGCGAGATGCTCATCAAGATCGCTGAATCGCGACCGGTTATGGGAAAGTATGTGGCGGATCAAGCCTCCGCCCATCTGGCCAAGGTGCTCAGCGAGCAGCCCGAGGCCAACCTGGTCGTCGCGACCGGCTCGAGCCAGTTTGAAGTGCTCGACGCGCTGGTGCAGAGCGCCGGCGTCGACTGGTCGCGCGTCAATGGCTTCCATCTCGACGAGTATCTCGGCTTGGCACCGACTCATTCGGCTTCGTTTTGCGGTTACCTCAAACAGCGCTTCGTCGACCGCGTTCCGCTGAAGTCCTTCTTCTATCTTGACGGGCAGATCGCGCCGCAAGAATTGCTAGCCATGGCGAACGAACGGCTCGGCGGCCGCAAGATCGACTTGCTGCTATGCGGCATCGGCGAGAACGCTCACCTGGCGTTCAACGATCCGCCAGCCGATTTCGAAATCAAGGATCCGTACCACATCGTCCAGCTCGACGAAGCGTGCCGCCGTCAGCAAGTGGGCGAGGGGTGGTTCGACAGCCTCGAGGAAGTGCCGACGCAGGCGATGAGCATGACGATCCACCAGATCCTGCAAGCCGACCGCATCTTCTGCAGCGTGCCCGATCGCCGCAAGGCCGAGGCCGTCAAAGCGACGCTCGAGGGCGAGATTACCCCCAACGTGCCCGCGTCGGCTCTGAGCCATCATCCTGCGACGACTCTCATTCTCGATACGACGAGCAGTTGCCTGCTGAGCGAACAGACGTTGGCCCTCAGCGAACGCATTTAGTAGTCTGAGTGGAGCCGGCACGCGATAGCTTTGGGTTGCTGCAAACCGCGGACTACCGCTGCGGCTGATTGAAGGGCTACCGCCTGGGGGCTGATTGTCGGGCTATCGCCCGGGGCTGATTGTTGCGTCCATCGATCGGAGGCCAGTGGTGACCGCGCGCTACGTCGATCTGCAAGTCAATGGTTTTATGGGGGTCGATTTCAACGATCCCGCGCTTGATCCCAGGCAAATCGCTTTCGCGGCTCGCGAGATGCAACTGGCGGGGGTCGAGTGCGCTTTGGCGACCGTCATCACGGCACCGCTTGCAAATATGTGCACTTGCGTGCAAAAACTTGCGCACGCGATCGACTCGCAGCCGGAAGTCGCCCAGTGCATCGGCGGCATCCATATCGAAGGCCCGTTCATCAGCGGCGAGAAGGGATATGTCGGCGCTCACCCGACCGATTGCGTCTTAGGGGACGATGTGGCCGCGCTCGATCAGTTACTGGCCGCCGGCGGCAGGCACGTCAAACTCATGACGCTCGCCCCGGAGGTCGATCGCAGTTCGAAGCTGACGCGGCATTTGGTCGACCGCAACATTCTGGTCGCCGCCGGTCATACCAACGCTCAAGTCGAGGAACTCGAGCGGGCTATCGACGCCGGACTGCAGCTGTTTACGCACGTGGGCAATGCGTGCCCACTCGAGGTGCATCGCCACGACAACATTCTCCAGCGCGCGCTGAGCCTGGCGCCGCGCTTGAAATACACGTTCATCGCCGACGGTTGGCACTTGCCATCGTTCGTCGTCAAAAATCTCATCCGCTGCGCGACGCTGGACAACCTGGCGGTCGTTTCCGATGCGATTTCCGCGGCGGGACTTGGGCCCGGCGAGTTTCAGCTCGGCAACCGCCGCATCAAGGTCGGTGAAGACCGATGCGCTCGCAGTCCCGATGGCCAGCACTTCGTCGGCGCAGCTGCGACGATGGCCGATGCCGATCACTGGCTGAGCAAACATGTCGGGCTGGATGCCGCCGACCGAGCGAGGCTGCTCTATGAAAATCCCAAGCAGTGGCTGGCGCAGGCCGCGCGTTAATCTCGGTCCGCAGTTTTTACCGCGGAGGGCGCGGAGGGCGCGGGGGTAATGCACGAGCCATAGGCGACTGCGATTTCGTCGCTGTCGGTTGCGCGCAGCTCTGCGTGGCCGAGCAGTTCGTCGTCGAGCAGGCTGGCCAGGCGGTGGATGTCGGCCAGCAGCGTTAGCAAGCGCTCGGCCACGGCCAGCTGCTGGCGGGCCAGCTTCCGCTGGTTCTGAACGAGAGCCCGCATTTCTTTCGGCACTTTGGGCGAGGGTGCATCGATGGCGCCCCGCAGTGCGGCGGCGGTCATCTTCAGCTGCGCCGATAAACCGTCGAGCCACTTCGGTGCGACCGGCAACTGCAAAAGCGGAAAATCTTCCGAGCTGCCGCGCAGCGACCATTCTAGATCGCGATCTCGGCCGCTTCGCTGGCGGACGCTCACGACGATGCAGGCGCGCGGCGATTTAGCTTCCTTGTCGTAGATGCGCCACTGCGCGGCCGCAGCGGCTTCGACAGGCTGCGCACCCAACGGTTCGCAGATAAACTCTTCGGGCAATTCCAAGCGAGCGGTCCAGCGCAAGTTTCGCGAGCGCTTTGCGAGACCTCGGGCGACTCGGATGCGCAGCGGATTGGCGTCGCGCGTCAACATCAATGCAGGCTGATGTGCGGCGTCGGTTTCGTCGACGGCCTCCGGAGCAGGACTATCGCTGCTCTGCGACTCGGCTTGGGCCACAGCGCTGGCGACCTGGCTCATCACGTCGCCTATCGCGATCGAAGCATCCTGCTGCGCATTTTGCTGTGTGTCTACAGTGCCAGCAGCGGCGGACTCGGCTTGGCTTGCCACTGCCGACGCGCTTGGTGCGTCGGCTGCTGCCGCTGGTTCTGCAGGTTCATTTGCCGACGGCCCGACGGCGGACTCGATGGGTTTGGCGGCTAACGACGGGCGTAGTGAAAGATCCGGCGCCGCTGGCGCGCTGATTGGGTCAGTTGCTGCGACGGTCACGTCGAAGGCTTGGAGGGCTTGGCCGGTCAACTCCTCCGATGTCGTAAAGTTGCCTTCGAGCGCTTCGTCGTCATGAGCCGGTGATAGGTCGGTATCGGCAATCGCTGGAGACTCTGCGAGGCTGCTCGAGCCTGCCTGCTGAGCGTTATGCGAACCTGCTGTCGAGCTTGCCTGTTCAGCGATGTTGAGCGGAGCAGAAAAGTCTTCGGCAATCCATACTCCAGTGACGAGCGTCGCCGCCGCGGCCAGCAGCGCTGCGACAGTCAAGCGACGTCGGCGATCTTCGAGCCAACTCGCTTTCTCTCTGCTGACGCGCTTTCGGTTTGCGAGTGGCTGGCAAGCCTCGCGATCTGAACGGCCCAGGTCGAGACTGGCGGATGCTCGGAACATATCTGCGGCTGGCTCGATTTCTCGCGTCTGCGTCTGGAGGGCTGCGCTGCTCAGCGGCGCTTCGCCGGAGGCGTGGCCCGAGAGCCACCCGCCGAGTTCCGCCAGGGCCTGTCGGGCCATCGAGGCGGTCAATCGATCGAGCTGGAGCGAGCCATCCTCGGCCACTTCGAGAGCGGTCCAGTCAGGCGCATCGGCAGAGGCTTCGTGAGCCGCTTTCGAGCCCGCTGACGAGCTCAACGAGGCTGCCTCGGCGGCCTCGGCGGAAGTCGCCGCAGCCTGGATTTGATAAGCCCAGTCGAGGCAAATCTCGCGCGGGGGCGGACCAAAGGTGTCCAACAGTCGGTGTATCGAAGCCATCGCATTACCCTCCCGATGTCGCTAGCTACCAGCAGTATAGAAAGGTCTGCAAGTGTCCTCACACGAGGGGACAAATGTGCATACGCGCAATGGTTTCGCGAAGGCTGCGCAGCGGACTCAAAGGAGGCGTTTTGGCGGCCGGCGAGTGGGAGCGTGCGCCGGGCGATGGCCGGCTGTATGGGGGCTAGAGCCGCCGAATGCCCGTTTTCGCAGGCATTTCCTCAAGTGTCGCAACCGGGGAAGTTCGTCGGTGGGAGTGCCGCGCCAGAAGTCCTTGCAGGGCAAGCACTTGCCCGAACGCCCTGGGCGGCCGATCCTAGGGGAGGGGGAAGAAGTCGACAACTTTTCCACGCATTCGGACTAGCGTCGCTGAAGTTTTTAGGCGAGGCTAACAGATGGAATTGCACATAAGCTCCGCGGCGGGCGACCATTCGACTCAAGGCGGCGGGAACGAGCGGCGGCTCATGTTTGACACTCAAGCTAGCAAACCTAAAATCGGCCGAGCCCACTCAGGGCAGATCAGCCGTCAGTCTGCAGCGCCAGGATTTGTGGCCCTCTTTTTGAGCGAAGCAGACCGACGAAGCGCGGGGCAGGGTGTGCCCCGTCGTCTAACAGGAACCAGAGTCGCGCAGGAATGTGCGCGGCCAGACCGATAGGAGTGCGCGCCCGCATGGCACAAGATGTGAACCAGAGCGAAAAGGAAGTCGCCGCGCTAGTGCGATCTGCTCTGGTGGCACGGATTAGCCAAGAGCGTTTCGAATTGTGGATGCCTGCCGATTGCGAGTGGTGTTGGACTGGCGCCGACTTGGTGCTGCGTTTTCCATCGGAATTTGCTTGCCAGATCGCTAAGCGGATGCTTAACAAAGATCTGCAAGCGGCCCTTGAGAGCGTCGTCGGCGCAGGTCCGCAATTGAGACTCGAAGTGCGCTCCGCCTCCGACGCTTCAAATGCTGATAGCTCGGCTGCTAGTGAATCGGCTGCTACCAGTCGAGGCGCAGCGGTAGGCGCAGCCCGCACGAACGCTGAGCCGGCTGCGTCACGCAATCGGCAGCCGCAGCCGCCCGGCGCACTTTCCGCCGGCGGAAAAGTTCGCCCAACCGCAGCCGCTTCAGGTGCGGAAGCACGCAGCTTGTCGGAGCTGACCGATTCGCCGACTGCCAAAGCTTTGGCCAGCGCGGCGCAGCGCTCGAGCCAAGCAAGCGACGCTTCGCAGGAGCGAGCTGCCGAAGGTCTGTCCGCTCATAGTGAGCCGAGCGAGGAAGGCCGCGCAGACGTCCTGCAAATCAAAGCGTTCCAGCGAGATGAGCGTTCCGAGAGCGAAGCGCCGGCTCGCGGCAAGGCGGACTATTGGTCGGAGTTTGTGCCGGGCGTATCGAGCCAGATGGCATGGGCGACGATCAACCTTATCGCCAACGAGCCCGGCCGAGTGACGCCGGTGCTGGTGCACGGACCGTACGGCGTCGGCAAAACGCACCTGGCCAACGCGCTGGCTCAGCGACTGAGAACGCAGCGCCGTCAGCGGCGCGTGCTGCACATCACCGCCGAGCAATTTACCAACGATTTCACCGAAGCGTTTCGCGGCAGCGGCCTGCCGGTTCTGCGTCGCAAGTACCGCGATGTCGACACGCTCATTCTGGACGACTTGCAGTTTCTCATCGGCAAGAAAGCAACGATCAACGAGCTGCGGCATACGCTCGACAACTTGCTCAAAGCGGGCCGGCAGATCGTGTTCCTGGCCGATCGTTCGCTTGCGGAACTGGAACCGCTCGGCAGCGATTTCGTAGCTCGCCTCCGCGGCGGCCTGGTCAGCTCGCTGTTGCCGCTCGATGAAGAGACTCGCTTTCAATTGTTGAAGCGCGATCTGCAGTCGGCTGGAATCAACATCTCGGACGACATCGTCATGCAGATCGCTGCTCGGGCGATCGGTGACGGCCGGTTGCTCAAGGGAATCGTCAAGCGCTTGATGGCAACCGCCTACATGAACGAAGGCAAGCTGACCTGGGACCAGTGCTGGAACGCGGTCTACGATTTGATCCAAGCCACGCAGCCGATCGTGCGCTTAGGCGACATCGAGCGCGTCGTGTGCGAAGTGTTTGGCCTCGAGCCCAACAGTTTGCAATCGGAGCGCAAGACGCGTACGGTCAGCCAGCCGCGCATGCTGGCGATGTTCCTGGCCCGCAAGTACACGCCGGCCGCTTACCAGGAGATCGGCGAGTTCTTCGGCAACCGTCGCCACAGCACCGTCATCTCGGCAGAGAAGACCGTCGGCAGCTGGCTCGAAGAAAACGCCAAGCTGCAACTCCCCCGCGGCTCGCTGGCCATCCGCGACGCGGTCCGGCACGTCGAAGCCAATCTGCACGTCGGCTAAGCGGCTGTCTCTTTACCGCGGAGAACGCGGAGAGCGCGGAGAAATGACGCAGAGGTGCGCGTGAAACGCCATCCGCGAAAGCGATAGGCCAGGGCGAAGATGTAAGTAGCCAGCGCGGAAGTGGCGATCACGCGAAAGTAAACCATCGCGCTGCTGAACACAAAGCCGGACTGTCGGCCTACGACGAAGTAGTAGACCTGCTGAGCCACGGTACCAGCGCTGAGCAGCACAAACGCGATGATGCCGCAGCGGAAGAGCATCCTCATCGGGGTCAAGGCGAACAGCAGAGCGGCGAAAGTGCCGGCGACATGCATCGCTACAGTGTCCACCGGGAGACTGTCGGGCTTGTACCGCATCAAATATGGCGCAAGCGGGCGCAGCGCCGCCGCTGCGAGCGCGAAGCAGGTAAGCGCGATGAAGAGATCGCGCATCGAGATCCGCTCACGGAGCGCAGTTGGCTCAGCTCCGATCTGCCCAACAGGCATCATTCGCCATCCCGCCAGCCGCGCAGCGCCTGCAACCAGGCACATGGCCAGAACCAAGGCCAACGTCGTCGCTAGCGCCGAAACGGCTTGGTCAGCTGCCGAACCTTGCGTTCCCAGCACGAGCAGCAGCGTCGCGACCAGCCCGCTTAGGACCAAGAGACCCGGTATATAGCGCAGCGTTAAGCGCGAGCTGCCGAAGAACAGCCAGGCGACGCTGAGCTGGAACAGACCTAAAAAAACGCCATGCCCATAGTTGAAGGGCAACCGACTCAGGTCCGTTCGATCTCCGACTGCCAACAATCGCAAGATCAACGGCAGCATCACCAGAAGGCTTAGCAGTGCGAGGTCGCACCAAAGGCCTACATGCG
The DNA here is from genome assembly GCA_051960375.1 of Aureliella sp. Lineage (GTDB taxonomy): Bacteria > Planctomycetota > Planctomycetia > Pirellulales > Pirellulaceae > Aureliella. The sequence continues at coordinate 7,036 of JBQCEI010000792.1, forward strand.
TGCTTCCTGGCACCCGCAGCCAGAGAACGGCCCAACCGAGAAAGCTCGCGACCAGCAAGGGCATGGCCCACGTCACCCAGCGGAATGGACTCTGTTGATGCGTCACCCGACCCGATGAAAGGTCGATGACAGAGCTCGAGACGCCGTATCGGTCACCGGCAAGCAGCAATCGATTACCGGGCAGAAAATGGCCCATGCGATAGGATTGCGGCAGCGGCATATCAAAGCGGACCGCGGCGGCTCCCATGTCGTAGACAATGAAGCGTTTCAATGTGAAAGGAGCGGCATCATAGTTGAAGAGCAGCCGCAAGCGACCGTCAGCCGAACTGGCCGCCAGAAGAAAGTGACCATTGGGTAGTCGAAGTTTCTCGCTATTGACTGAGTCATAGAATGTTTGCAGCTTCTTGGCCCGGTCGATCGTCACAAAGAGACCGTGTTGAAAACTACACTCCATAGTTTGTGAATTGAAGTCACGTGGAAGTTGTGTGGTCCCGAGGACTTCGCCACTTTCAAGCGATCGGCGCTCGATGTGTTGATTGTCTGGCGTAATCGACAACACTGTATCATCGACCTGTCCCGCGCGATGTCCCAGCGTACCGACGGGCCAGCTGTAGCGTCTCTGGATACTACGCTCCAAGATCTCGAAAACTTCGATTTGGCGCGGCTGAGTGCGGTCGTTAATGCGCCAGAACCAATTTTTGCCCGGAACTCTCTCGAACGAAGGCTGGCTCTGGACCAAAGGTGCATTTACATGAAACGGGGCGGGGTCCGCATCGCACAGATCGAGCGCCGAGACCCGGGTGGGATCGATGGAAACCAAATAGCGGTCGCCAACGAATTGCGTTAACTGCGGCAGGTCGAAAGAAATGTCCCGTAATGATCGGCCAGTCTTGGGATCGCAGATCGTCAGGTTGCCCTGCAACCGTCCCCCGAGGTAGCTCTTGATGGAAATCAAACAGCGACTTCCGTCGGGCAGGGAAAATGATTCATTCTCGAGCGCATAGCGCGGCTTCTTTGTGACTTTTCCTGTTAGAGCGTGCAGGCACCAGTATTCGTCACTCGGCTGCGCACTCCAACACAGCTCGGGTTCGCCCTCTTCCACGAACCAATTAATGTTGGTTGGGGCAGGCACACGCCAGACTAGCGCGCCGGCCGTGGCCAGCAACGGAAGCAGCGCTAACAGCAACCAGCCACGCAGCCGGAGCTGTTTCCGTTTCGAATCCGCGCACAGCGATGACTGCATGCATGTCTCCGCGCTCTCCGCGTCCTCCGCGGTAAAAACACGTGCCGGCTATTCACACTCGGCCCAGTTGCGGCCTTTCTTGACGTCGACCTTCAGCGGCACGGCCAGTTCCACTGCGTGCATCATTTCTTCGCGCACCAGTCGCTCGAGTTCCGCCACGTCGTCCGGTGCGACTTCGAGGATCAGTTCGTCGTGGATCTGCAGCAGCAAGTTAGCCTTCAGCTTGGACTGCTTCAAGCGGCGGCGGACGTGGATCATCGCCAGCTTAATCAAGTCGGCGGCCGAGCCTTGGATCACCGTGTTGACGGCGATGCGCTCCGGTTCGATCAGCACGCGGCGCTTGGATTCTGGCAAGTCGCGGAAATTGCGGACTCCTTTGACCTGCCGGCGACGGCCCAGCAGCGTCGTGACCCAGCCGCGCTCGCGACACTCGGAAATCGTCTCGACGATAAACTCACGCACGCCGGGCAAGCGCTGGAAGTAGGCGTCGATGAACGCTGCCGCTTCGTCTTTGGAGATCTTGAGCGACTTGGCTAGACCAAAGGGGCTTTGTCCGTAAATGATTCCGAAGTTGATCGCCTTGGCGCTGCGGCGTTGGGCGGGCGTTACTTGATCGAGCGCAACGCCGTAGACTTGAGCTGCGACCTGCGTGTGAATGTCGCGATCTTTTTCGAACGCTTCGCAAAGATTGGCATCGCGGCAGTAATGCGCGAGCACCCGCAGTTCGATCTGCGAGTAATCGGCGGCCAGCATCAGCCAGCCCTCGGGTCCCGCACAAAACGCCGATCGGATTTGCCGTCCTTCCTCGGTGCGTATCGGGATGTTTTGCAGGTTCGGATCGCTGCTGCTGAGCCGTCCAGTCGCGGCTACGTCTTGGCGGAACGAGGTATGGATGCGGCCGGTTTTCGGCGAGATCAGTTTCGGCAGAGCGTCGATGTAGGTGCCTTTGAGCTTGGTCAGTTGGCGGTACTCGATC
>JBQCEI010000793.1:0-2737 GCA_051960375.1 Aureliella sp.
CGCGGCGAGCGTGACCGCCCAGGCCACGATGACCGAAAGCAATTCGCGATTGGCGTTCTGGCTACGATGCGGGTGATAGGTGCCGCTCAGTTCGCCTGCGGCCATGAAGACGAGCGTCGCAGCCAGCGCAGCGATCAACGTCCGATCGCTCATCGGTTGATGGACTAACCACTGGCTCAGATACAAACTGAGCACAATGCACAGCGAATCAGCCACGCGCTGCCAAGCGGCGAGCGCCGTTCGCTGCTGTTCAATGAAAAATCCCGTCGGCATCGACCGTCCCACTTACCAGGAGTGTGCATCCAGACTCACTGGCAAAGGGTAGCTCGCACTTTAGGAACGATCACCATGAATCACCATCGACGATTTGGCCGGCAGCGCCCAGCGTACCGCCCGTACCGATTATTCCCCCTCTGCGCCCTCCGCGCTCTGTGTGGCACTGGCTATGCCAGTGCGTCTTATTTCGAAGTCTTCAGGTCGACGGCCCGTACAGTCCTTCTAACACCATGACAGCTCGCATGATAAGTACTGATGTGAAGCTCGGCGAACCGCCCAAGCACTGGAAGAATGTCAGCTTTGCAGACCTACAGACTTCGAAACAGAGGACACTGGCATAGCCCGTGCCACACTGATAGTCCGTTACCGAAGGATCGAAGCCAGCGCCGCCTGAGCCTCGCCAAACTGCGCCAAACAATCGGGCTTAGCCAGATCGCTCCAAGCCAGCTCGTCGGGATAGTGCCGTTCGATCGCCCGGCGCAGGGCTTCATCGCGAGCGGGCGTCCAGCGGCTCTCGGGGGCGAATCGAGCAACCGAGTCGACGGGCAACTGCATGCGCAGTCGCAGGCACGCCGGCCCGCCACCGTTGGACATGCTTTGGTCGAGCGTCATGAAGTTCACCGCTTCGATCGGATTGCTCGGATCGCCCATGAAGCGCTCGATCAGCTCGCGAACCCGCGGCATGCGGGCACATTGCTGCGCGCACAGCAGCAACATCCGCGGCGCATCGGCTGCATCGCCCGGCGTGAGCAACTGGCTGTTGAACAGGTAACTGGCGATCGCCTCGTCGACCGACAAATCGCTTTCGCGGACACACATGCGAACCAGCGGACGCTTGCACGCGCGCTCGTAGATGCGCTCTAGTCGATCGAGCTCGGCATCGGCATCGACGAAGGCTTTTTCATGGTACAGCAGCACATCGTTGTGGCTGGTGGCAATTACATCGTTATGAAAAGCCCCCGCATCGATGACCTCGGGGTTCTGCTGCAGAAAGAAAGTGCGATCGGGATCGAGCCGATGCAACCTCGCAATGGCCTCGCAGGCGGCGAGCGTTTGACGAGCGAGAAAACGTTGCGAGCGAGGACCACTCGGATTCTCTCCGTACACAAAGACATGAATGCCGATCAAGCCGGTGGCATCGCAAAGCCGCATGTGATTGGCGGCTCCTTCATCGCGCAGCGGCACGATCGAAGGCAAGGCAGGATGTACCTCGCTAGACATACCGGCGATCGACTGCAGCGGAGCGAACATCGCATCGAGTTGTTTCAAGCGTTCGCGGCTTTCGGGCTGTCGATGCCAACTGCTGCAAAGGTTGGCAACCGTGACGTGATTGCGCTCGTCGCTGCAATCGCACGCCGGAGCAAACGTAGCCGCGTTCGCTGCCCACATGAAAGCGCTGCTGAAGGTCGCCGAGTAAGCATCCGGAGCTTCTTGCATCGCCGCGCGGCACTGCTCGGCGAAATCGCCGTGGAAGCCGAGCGCCGATAAGAACTGAGGATGCGGACGCGCGGGCGGTATCCACAAGTACTGCGGTATGCCCAGCCGGGCGACATAGGCCGCCTTGTCGAGCCCTTCGAGAGCGGCTTGCTTGGGGCGCGACGTCTGCCGCCGATGTTCGGAGGAAGCGACGTTGCCAACACCCACTCCGCCATAATGATGCGTCGGTCCGACCAGAGCGTCGATGTTGACTTCGATAAGCATGGCGGTCCTTCAAGAATATGCTGGTCCTTCTTGGTGTCTTTGTGTCTTGGTGGTTCAAAAAATAACCACAAAGACACGAAGACACCAAGTGAAAGCAGAATCAGCTCGAATATAGCCGAACGACTCCTTCCAAGCCCGGCGGAACTTTGGCGCCGACTTCAGGCAAGTGTTCGCTCTCGAGCGATGCGACCGGATAAGCGCAGTAGTCGGCTGCGAAGAAACCGCTCGGCGCATGGTTGCCGCTGGCTCCGATGCCGCCGAAGGGCAAGCGGCCGCTGGCGCCGGTCGTCTGACGATTCCAGTTGACGATGCCGGCGCGAATGCGGTCGCAGAAGTACTCGAAATCTTTCGAGCTATCGGCCAGCAGCCCCGCCGCCAGACCGAAGCGGGTGGCATTGGCTGCCTGGATTGCCTGATCGAACGAACCGACGCGAATCACGCTCAGCATGGGCCCGAAGTGTTCTTCGTCTTCTTGCTCGACGTTGGTCACATCGATCAAGCCCGGTGACAGCAGCGCCGGGTTGCGATCCTGCGGATGCATCGGCTCGATCGCATGCGCGCCGCGCTGCAGCAGTTTGCGCTGCGCGGCCAACATCTGCGTGGCCGCTCCCGGCCGGATCAGCGGACCGAGATAGGGCTGCCGCTCGTCAAACGGCAGACCGATTCGGATTTGCTTGATCGCTTCAGCGAGCTGCTGGATCAACTGATGCGGCTGCGAAGATTCGGTGATGATCAATCGGCGTGCGCAGGTGCAGCGCTG
>JBQCEI010000794.1:0-2622 GCA_051960375.1 Aureliella sp.
CCGACCCCTGGCGCCATATTTCTCGGCGAGGTCGCAGATGCCCCTCAGATTGGCGATGATGCCGTCCATCGAAAAGACGCCGTCGGTGGCGATCAAGCGAAAGCGAGCTCCGGCCGCTTGCTTCAGCTGGGCTTCCAGGTCGGCCATGTCGTTGTTCTTGTAGCGGAAACGCTGAGCTTTACACAAGCGAATGCCGTCGATGATGCTCGCATGGTTGAGCTCGTCGGAGATCACGGCATCTTCGGCCGTGAGCAAGGTTTCAAACAAGCCGCCGTTGGCATCGAAGCATGAGGAATACAGAATCGTTTCCTCGGTGCCCAGGAACCGGCTCAGTCGCTCTTCCAGATGGCGATGCACGGTTTGCGTTCCGCAGATGAAGCGGACGCTGGCCATGCCGTAGCCGAACTTGTCGATCGCAGCCTTGGCCGCTTCGCGGACGCGCGGGTGCTCGGCCAGTCCGAGATAATTGTTGGCGCACATGTTGAGCACTTCCTGGCCGGAGCTCACGCCGACATGCGCATCCTGCGGCGTCGTGATGACGCGTTCGACCTTCTCGAGCCCCGCTTCGCGAATCGAGGCCAGTTGCTGTTGAAGGTGGCTTTGAAAATCGCCGTACACTGCTAGGCTCCTTCGGGCATGTCGCGCCAGTACAGAATCGCTTTGCCGGTGTGCCCGGTCTTCATCGCGTCGAACGCTTGTTGAAACTGGCTGTAGTGGTAGCGATGCGTGATGACCGGCGAGATATCCAGTCCCCCTTGGATCATCACGGTCATCTTGTACCAAGTTTCATACATCTCGCGGCCATAGATCCCCTTGATCGTCAGCATGTTGAACACGACCAGGTTCCAGTCGATGGCGATCGGCTCGGTAGGAATGCCGAGCATGGCGATCTTGCCGCCGTGGGCCATGTTGCTGAGCATGCTGCGGAAGGCTTCGGGGTTGCCCGACATTTCCAGGCCCACGTCGAAGCCTTCTTGCATGCCGAGTTCTTGCTGAACGTCGCCGAGTTTCTCGCTGCGCACATCGACCGTGCGCGTCGCTCCCATGCGCTTGGCAAGCTCCAGTCGCCAAGGGTTGACGTCGGTCACGACGACGAACCGCGCGCCGGCGTGCTTGACCACTGCCGCCGCCATGCAACCGATCGGTCCGGCGCCGGTGATCAATACGTCTTCGCCGAGCACCGGGAAACTGAGCGCGGTATGCACGGCATTGCCAAACGGATCGAAGATGCTGGCAACATCCAGGTCGACGCCCGCCGCGTGATGCCAGACGTTGGTCATCGGCAAGGCGAGGTATTCGGCGAACGCGCCGGGCCGATTCACTCCGATCCCCTTGGTGTGTGCACACAGTTGGCGGCGGCCGGCCAAGCAGTTTCGGCAGCGGCCGCAGACGACATGCCCTTCGCCGCTGACGATCTCGCCGGGATGAAAGTCGGTTACGTTCGATCCGACGGCCACGATCTCGCCGACAAACTCATGACCGACAGTCATCGGCACCGGAATGGTTTTCTGAGCCCATGCGTCCCACTGATAGATGTGCATATCGGTGCCGCAGATGCCCGTCCGGTCGATGCGGATCAGCACATCGTTGATGCCGTATTCGGGCTCGGGAACATCCTCCAGCCACAGTCCGACTTCGCGTTTGCTTTTTACCAGCGCCTTCATGAGCCCTCCGCAGCGCAGCCGCATGCGCCGCTGCGTCCTTTACCGGTGCTTGCGATCTTCAAAAGATGTTCGTTTTCCGCGACACGGTTTTTGTACCACGAGCCGGGCCTTCGCCAGTAGCCCAGCGCCCGTTTTACCGCGGAGGCGCAGAGAGCGCGGAGGCTGCCCGCACGCCCATGGTGACCAAACCGCGCACACTGGCAAACTTTTGCTAGCATAAAGCGGATAAAGCCGCCCTAGGCTGCTTGTTAGTTGTGTTTTGCGCGATCGTAAAATTCTGTTTATATTCGCCAAATATCCCTTGCCTCCTTGTTTACGGATTCTACGGGCTTTTTATATTGCTCCGTGCATCGATACCCCTTTTCAGGTTTCTCGTTAGGAGAGCAAGATGAAGAACGTTCTGCGCGCGTTGGCGGTTTTGGCATTGGCAGCGATGTTCGCTCCGGTTGCCGAAGCTGGCCATCGCCACCATCGTCGCGGCGGTGACTGCTGCGGCCAGCCGGTTTGCCAGCCGATCTGCTGCCCGGCTCCGGCTCCGGTTTGCTGCCCAGCGCCCGCACCGGTTTGCCCGCCGCCGGCACCCGTTTGCTGCCCGGCACCGGTTTGCTGCGATGTTCCGGTTTGCTGCGATGTAGTTCCGAGCTGCTGTGACAGCGGTTGCAACAGCGGCCGTCGTCATCATCGCCACCACGGCCATCATCGTCGCGGCGGCAACTGCTGCAACTAATAGCGGCAGCGCTTCGCTGAGACGTGAAGCTGCGATTTTCGTAAACGGACGCCTTTCGGGCGTCCGTTTCTTTTTGCGCGGGGGCTGCCGGCGCGTCATGTAACCCGACGCGTAAGCGAGGGACGAACCACACAAAGCTGTGCTTCTTGAAGACCCCTCACCCCCCGGCCCCCTCTCCCCGAAGCGGGGCGAGGGGGAGAGAAGAGTTATATAAGGCGAGCGCAACTCTTT
>JBQCEI010000795.1:0-2832 GCA_051960375.1 Aureliella sp.
GCCGGCGGTCGGACCGACAAGCTCCGATGGGGTGGCCGCGGGCCGAGCAGAGCGACTACTTCGGCGCAAGGGTGCAGATCATGCGCTTGCCCAACTGCTGCGGATTGGATTCGAGCTTTCCAAACTCGAGGAGTTCCTGGACGACGTTCTCCATCACGCGGCGTCCTTCCTCGATGTGAGCCATCTCGCGTCCGCGAAAGATGACGGACACTTGGACTTTGTCCTTGTGCTGCAAGAATCCTTTGGCCTGCTTGACCTTGAAACCGATATCGTGTTCGCCGGTCTTGGGGCGCAAACGGATTTCCTTGGTTTTGCCATGATGGGCGTGGCCTTGCCCATGCTTCTTCTTGCCCTTCTCGTACTTGTACTTGCCGTAGTCCATGATACGGCACACGGGCGGCTTTTCATTCGGGGCCACTTCAACCAAATCCAGCCCAACGTCGCGCGCCCGAGCAAGGGCCTCTTCGGTGGGGAGAATGCCGAGCTGTTCACCTTCTTCACTGATCACTCGGACTTGCGAAATGCGGATCTGGTTGTTCACTCGCGTCTGCTGCTGATTGCGGTCGATCGTTTTGTCCCTTTCGTGCAGAACCAGAGTCGATACGAATTGCCAGTCAGTCCTTCCGCAGACTCTGATGCGGAGTGACCGATACGGTGCCGGCCCATACGGTGCCGGCCCAAACGGGGCGACCATTTTGGCGCCGACCGATCGGGTGCGGGCCCTGCTTCACCGTCGCGCGGCAGCCAGCAAAGCGCAGCGGAACCGCGTAAAGTGTAGCACGCGCAACACTTGGAAAGATTTTCCGGGGCAGAGTATCCCACAAAATCCCCCCTAAAGTCAAGATAACCCGCTTGACGATTTCCCGGTGAGTTTGCTAATCGCGCGCCGGGCCCTGCTTTTCTGCCGAAGCAACCTCCGGCCAGTTCCTTTCTTGGTGTCTTTGTGTCTTGGTGGTTTCTAAGAGAACAGTCTTTGAACCACCAAGACGCAAAGACATCAAGAAGACCTCACATCTGAAAGGACGATTCGATGACCGCCGATGCAACGCCGCCCCAAGACCTGACCGTCGCCGACCCGGCAGTGGTTCTCGACCTGATCGAAGCCTTCCGCCGCTCCAAGACGATGTTTGCCGCGGTGGCCCTGGGCGTCTTCGACAGACTCGAAGGCCAGCCGCAAGACTTGCTCCAGCTGGCCGACACGTTGGGCACAAGCACCGATGGTCTGGAACGCTTGCTCGATGCTTGCGTCGGCCTGGGGCTGCTGAGCAAGACCGCTCAAGGCTACGCCAACACGCCTGCTGCGAGCGCGTATCTGACTAGCTCCAGCCCGCGGCGCTTGACCGGCTACATCAACTATTCCAACGACGTGATGTGGAAACTCTGGGCCCACTTGGAAGACGCCGTGCGCGAAGGCTCGCATCGCTGGCCACAAGTCTACGGCTGGTCGGGGCCGATCTTCTCGCACTTCTTCAAGACCGAACAAGCCATGCGCGAGTTCCTCATGGGCATGCACGGCTTCGGTCTGATCAGTTCGCCGCAAGTCGTGTCGGCTTTTGACCTCAGCCGCTTTCGGCATTTGGTCGACCTGGGCGGAGCCACCGGGCACCTCGCCTGCGCGGCTTGCCAGCGCTACCCGCAGCTCCGAGCCACCGTTTACGATTTGCCCGAAGCGATCGGACTGGCCACCGAGGTCATCGGCCAGACGAGCGTTGCCGATCGCGTGATCGCCATGGGCGGCGACTTCTTCAGCGATCCACTGCCCGAGGCTGACTTGTATGCGGTGGGGCGGATACTGCACGACTGGAGCGAAGAGAAAATCGATCTGCTGCTGGGGCGGATCTTTGAAGCGCTGCCCAGCGGCGGCGGGCTGCTGATCGCCGAAAAGTTGCTCGTCGATGACCAAACCGGTCCGCGTTGGGCTCAGATGCAGAACCTCAACATGCTCACGTGCACCGAAGGCAAAGAGCGAACGCTCTCGCAGTACGCGGCGCTGCTCAGCCGCCGCGGCTTTTCGCAAGTCTCCGGCTGCCGCACCGCCGCCCCGCTCGACGCCATCCTGGCGACCAAGCCGTAAGCGCATCGCCAGAGGTTTGCATGCACTCCGGGCTCTCCGCGCCTCCGCGGTAAAAAATCCGCGCGGCCTGGACCAAAGTTGTCCGCTGCCTCGCGATAACTCTTCCTGTCGCGAGGACGCAAGCCGCGACGAACCACACCCCCGAACGCAAGGAAGAGAACGCTCATGGCCAAGTACTACATTCAAAGTGGCACGATTCGCACGGTGGTTTCGGCTGACGACTCAGAGAAAGCAGCCCTCTGGACCGTGCACAAAACGATGCAGCAAGTCGTGCCCGTCTACGACGACGTCGAGCTCTCGGCCGACGAAAAGAACGATGTGGCCATGGTGCAAGGCGTCATGGTGCTGGGCGACACGATGAAGATCAGCGAACGCGGCTTCGATCGCGATGATGCCGAAGAACGCGAAACGTTCGAACTGATCGCCCACTGGCATCAACTCATGATCGCCCTGGCCCGCCTGGAAGATTTGCTCGGCTAGAGCGACCTCTCTCACTGAAGCGCTCAGGCTAACCAGTCCTTCATCTTTTACAGCGGAGAGCGCAGAGGGTTCCCCTCGCCCTCGGCGCATCCGCGGTAAATCGGCCATCACGTCATCCATGCAACCCGGCCGATCCAATTCAAGGCCGCTCAAAAGGTTCGTGGCCGAACCGTGGGACGGCAGTCCCTTGCCGTCAGCACCCGGCAAGCCGGCCCGCGCGCACCTATATATCTTCTTTTTTTGCTGCGCAGCAGCCCAAAGAGAAAGAAGAAGAGCAG
>JBQCEI010000796.1:0-2663 GCA_051960375.1 Aureliella sp.
TCCTCTTCCAAGCTTAAGCACACGCACTCCTCTCCGCTTTTGCTCGCAAACAACTGCCCGTGATCGCCCCCGCTGCCGACGGCCAATGCAGTCTTTTTCCCTTTTTTTTGGCTGCAAGCCAAGTTGGACACTTAGTATTTTGACAAACCACGGTTGCACACAAAAGCAGCAGGATGGTGGCCGCCTCGTTTTTGAGCGGGCGTGCACAAATTTGTTGCAACACTCGGTCAAGCGGCGTAAGTGCTAGCACCACAGCGACTTACGCGGCAGCTATTGCTTGCACTTGCATGATGTCACTGCCAGTCCGGCCGATGGATGCCGGGCGAATCGAGTGGCCTCGTCCAGTTTATGCAAGAGGAAGCAAATGCAGTCAGATATCAACCTTGGAAATCCGAACCACACCGGCGCTACCTCCCAAGAGCCGCACGTCGAAGGGGGTCCTGAAAACGCCCCGCTGAGCTCGGCGGTTCCCGCCAAGGCGGCCGAACTGGCCAGCGTGCGCCCAGTCGTCGAAGTCGACACGACCAATCCGAGCGCGACCGCGCCTGCCGAGCCGAGCGACGCTGCCATGCAGCTGGCCGAAGATCTCAAGAAGTTCGAAAAGGTCGCTGCCGAGATCCGCGCCAGCCTCGCTCCGGCCGAGGACTTCGACGAACGTTGCAATCAGGCCTTCAGCTTGGCCAACGACCTGTTCGGCCACGCGCCGACCTGGGTCTGCTTTTTCCGCGAGGTGATGGCCGTTGACGGTCTCACCCGCACGCTCTTCTCCACCGACGAAGAGTACGGCCAGTTCATGACCACCTCGCACTACGACCAATTGCTGCAGATGCTCACCGCTCTGCGTTCGCGCGACCTGCCCGAAAACGATCCCAACGATCCCCAGCGGATGATCACCGTGCGGTTGCCCAAAAGCTTGCATGAAGCTCTCTGCGATGAAGCCGGCCGCTTGAATATCAGCGTGAACAAACTTTGCATCAGCCGCCTATTGCAAGTGCTCGATCAGAAGATGGTCCCGGCGACCGCTTCCAAGCCGCGCGGCCGCAAACCGCGCTCGCGCACCAAAACGGAAACCGAAACCAACCGCTCGACCGCTTCTTGATCAGATGCTCTAGAAAGCCGACCAAGTGAGAAATTGTTATTGCAAGCTTTAGAAGGCAGGCGTCATACCACTCGAGAGACGCATAAACTGAGATGCCTGCTAGAAGGCTTGCAGTAAGACAGCCGCTTCAGAGTTAGAAATGAGAAGGGCTGTGAGAAAGAGTCGCTCCAGCCATTTTTCACTTAGCTAGAAAATGCGAGCGCTCCCAGGAGCTTCTGGGAGCGCGGCATTTTTTCAGATTGTCAGGTTGTGCTTCAACGGGCAGTTGCGATCAATCAGGCGGCTCGGCGGATGAACTGAGCCAAGTTGGTGATCGGCTGGGCCTTGGGCTGCGAGGGCATCGGGGAGACGGGATGTTTCTCGAGTTCGGTCCGCAAGATGCGCACGCCATGGGGAGCCTTGATCCCCAAGCGCACCTTGTCGGTGGAAACCGCAACTACGGTGACGACGATGTTCTCTCCCAGACAAATGCACTCCGCCTCGCGGCGCGATAGAATCAGCACGTTGTTCCTCCGTGAATCAACTTTCTGTCGACTATCCTCTTGCTCGGGCTCTGCAGGCGGCAGCACACACGTGCGCTCTCTCTGGTTCGAGCCCTGTGCCGCCGGCGCCGTCGCGATTCAGTTCTGTATACAAGCACTTCGATCGGGCGTGGGATAACTAGCGGAGCGCCGGCCGAGCGAGTCGTAGAAAAACACCGAGCCGCGATCCAAATCCCACACCGCCGTCAGTCGCACGCTCCGCGGACCGTAGATGCAGAAAAACAGTCCGCAGGGTTGCCCCTTCTTCACCAAGACGCGCTCCGTCATTTGAAACGCGTTTTTCTCAAGTTGGTTCTTCTCACAAAGTTCTTCGCGTACGAATTCACGAACCGTCTGCAAGCGTTCTTCTTGAAGCGACGCGATCATCATGTTCGGCTGTATCTCCAATCCGTTGGCAACGAGGGCAGGTCTTCGGTTGTCCCGATCCGATTTTTGAGCGAATCAGCCGCCGGGCGGTAGCCCGCGGTTTGCCTAGAAGAAACCGGACGCTATCGCGTTCCGGCTGATCAACTCAACAGACTGATCTATCGGAAAAAGGCGGATAGAGTTTGACCTGGGAAAGCTTGGCAAACTGTACTAGGCGAGAATCTCTCGGTAGGCCCGATCTACTATCTGCACAGTATGCAAAATCGTTACGCGGTCGCTCCATTTTCGCAGATGTTTCTCGAGTTGGACTAAGCAGCCGATGTTGCCGGTGGCGAGGATCGAAGCCCGCGTGTCGAGCACCGCCGCGGCTTTGCGTTCGCCCAGAGCGCGGGCGATCTCGGGCTGCTCAATGTTGTAGGTCCCCGCCGAACCGCAGCAGGTATCCGCGTCGGCCAGCGAGACCACTTCCAGCCCCGGTACGCGGGCCAGCAACCGCCGCGGCGCGGCCCGCACTCCTTGCGCATGCGCGAGGTGGCAAGCGTCGTGATAAGCGACTTTCAATGGAGCGGGCAAGCGCGCGATCGGCTCGAGTTCCAGGCGATCGAGATAAACCGAGATATCGATCGCCTTGGCGGCCAACTGCCGCGCCCGCTCCT
>JBQCEI010000797.1:0-3040 GCA_051960375.1 Aureliella sp.
GCCGAAGCCGACGTCGCCGCAGATCAAGCGATCCATCGGCCGCGTCATCGTCATATCGCGCTTGACCGCTTCGATGGCCGCCGATTGATCAGGCGTTTCGATGTACGGAAACGATGCATCGAACTGACTCTGCCAGATGCTGTCGGAGGCAAAGGCGATGCCCGGCTGGCTGCGGCGCTGCGCCTGCAGTTCGAGCAGTTCGACCGCCATGTCGGTGACCGCTTCCTGAGCCGCCTTCTTTTGCCGCACCCAAGTCTGGCTGCCGATCTTGGCGAGCTTCGGGCGGCTCTTGGTGCCGCCGACATAGCGCTGCACCAGTTCGATCTTGGTCGACGGGACATACAGCTTGGTCCCTTCGTCGAACTCGATCTCCAAGTGCTCGAAGGTTTGACCGTGCTTGTCGAGCAAGATCATGCCGCGATAGATGCAGATGCCATGCGAGAGGTGAACGACCAAGTCGCCTGGCCGCAGATCGAGAAAGCTGTCGAGCGGCCGGCTCTTGAGTCGCTTGGCGGCGCGGCGCACGTGACTGCGGCGGAGCATCTGGCCGGCGGTCAGCACGAAGGGACCCTCGGGCAGCAGCTCAAAGCCGTTCTGCAACTGGCTGACGACGATATTCAGCCGCTGCTGCTTGGTCGCTTCGGCCGGCGCGAGCAGCTCGGTGAGCCGTTCGACTTCGCCGGTATTCATCGCCACGACGATCACCGGCCGATTGGCCGTGTGCTGGTCGATATCGGTGGCCAACCGCTCCAGATCGCCGCCGATGCGCTGCACGTCTCCCAAGGGGAGCGAAATCAACTGACCCAAATATCCGTCGGGAGCTAGTTGCGAGGCCAGGATCATCGGATGCTGCGCCAGTCGCTGCCATACCGCTTCGGGCGGCGTGAAGCGTTCGGGAAACGGCACGCGCCCCAGAAACGCGTTGCCGGCAGCGGCCACCGCAGCTTGCTCGTAGATGAACACGTCGCAGTCGGGGGGCAAGTAATCGAGCGGCGAACCGTCCTGACCGATCGAACCCTGGACGGCGATCAGCTGCAAGCGCTCGCGCGGCTCGACGCTTCGCTGGGTCGCGATGTCGAACGTCCGCAGCGACTCGACTTCATCATCGAACAGCTCAACGCGAACCGGCAGTGGTTCGTCGGGCGGATAGATATCGAGAATGCCGCCGCGGATGGCGAACTCGCCGGGCAACTGCACCGAACTGGTCGCATGATAGCCGGCCGCCACCAGCCAGCTCCGCAGATCGTCCAAGTCGACTTGCTTGCCGGCGACCAGCACGCGTTTGTCGCTCTCGAGCGACTGCGGGCTGGGAACTTTTTGCAAAAGAGCGGCCAGCGTGCTGACGACCACCGGCGTACCGGCCGGCCGCTGATGCGCAGCCTCTTGGCGGCTGGCCGCTTTCTTGGCTTTCGGTCCAGCTGGCTGCGCGCCACCGCTCTCGGGCGACTGGTCGTGCGAGAGCTGGTAGAGCCAACTGAGAACGTGCAGTCGCTGGGCGGTTTCCTGATGCTGCAGCGATTCGAATTCGCTATCCTCGCTCCCCGGCGGCAAGACTTCGATGCGAGCGGTGCACAGTTCGCCGAGTTCGGCAGCCAGCGATTCGGCCTCGGCGACGTGGGCGCAGACGACCAGCAGCGGCTGGGGGTGCCGCGTCAGCCAAGCGGCCAGCGCCGGGGCGACCGCGCCGGGCCAGATGCCTTCGAGCGTGACGACGCGCTCGGTGGCTAGCGAGGTTTGTGCGTTTTCAATCGAAGCACTAGCGGCCACTTGACCGATAACATCGGCCAGTGTCAGCTCCGGGGCTGTCGTCGCTTTTTGAACCTTGAGCACGGCGCGGCGCTGCTGCATCCATGAGCTCGATGAAGAATCAGCCGCCGGGAAACAAAACCGGCTTGGCGCTGGTCGCGGCGGCTGGCAGTACGGCTAAATTGTAGCGTTAGGGTAAGCCGCGGGTAGGACAGTTGTTTTACCGCGGAGACGCGGAGAGCGCAGAGAGTACAGCAAAGCAAGGACGCATCATGGCCACCGCGGTAGCGGAAGAGACGATTCGAGTTCTGTCGCGGCCGCTGGGAGGGCCGATCGACCAGTTGAGCTTGCTTCGGCAGTCGTTGCTTTTTGCCGAGATCGCCCGCCTCGCCTACTATCGCCAGGATATAGTGCAGGAGGCGCTGGCCGCAGTCGGCTTCGCCGAGGTCGACTTTTACGAGAACGACGGCGCGCAGGCCTACATTCTGATGCGCGAGCACGACTGCGTCGTCGCTTGCCGCGGCACCGAGCCCGGCCAGTGGAACGACCTGAAGGCCGATGTGAATCTACTGAGCGTGCTGGCCGAGTCGGTCGGCCACGTGCACTGCGGCTTCAAAAAGGAAGTCGATGACTTGTGGCCGCGGCTCGAAGAGGCATTAAAAGATGTCGACAAGACGCTGTGGTTTACCGGACACTCGCTCGGCGGTGCGATGGCGACGATCTGCGCCGGTCGCTGCAAGCTGTCGCAGATCCCGGCGAGCCCTCAAGGTTTGTTCACTTTCGGCAGCCCACGCGTCGGCAGCCATCGCTATATCAACTTCGTCGAGCTGAATCACTATCGCTGGGTCAACAACAACGACATCGTCTGCCGCGTGCCGCCGCCGTGGATGGGCTACCGCCACGCCGGCCGCGAACTCTATCTCAATGCGCTCGGCCGCGTGAGCCACTATCGCTCGTGGCGGCGCGTGCGCGATCGACTCAGCGGAGCATGGATGGCGCTGCAGAAGTGGGAGTTCGATTACCTGGCCGATCATTCGATGAATCGCTACGTCGAATACATCCACCGCGCCGTCGAAGACGAAGAAGCCGGCCGGATGAAGCCATTGAAAAAGTAAACGTTGCTAGTCCAACCGTGGGGCGGGCGTCCCCGGGGGGGAGGCACCCCCCCCCCCCGCCGGCCGCTGCCCCCCGCGTCGCCGTCGCCGTCGGCGTCGGCCGACCCGCCGGCGTCGCCGTCGCCGCTGTCGCCGGCCGGAGCCTCGGCCGCGGGCGCGTCCGGCTGGGCGTCCGTCCC
>JBQCEI010000798.1:0-3367 GCA_051960375.1 Aureliella sp.
AAATGGGTTGGTTTCATGGGGGTTAATTGGGGTGTTTTTTTATTGTTGGGTGGGGTTTCTTCTATTATTGTGGGTTCCTTGGGGTTGCGTGGTAACGAGCGTGGGGTTACATTACGATGCATGTTCAAATCGCTTTACGTCACTATCATTGAAGGCCTTCCACTTGCGCATCGTGTATCTGACCGCGGGAGCTGCCGGCATGTATTGCGGCAGTTGCT
This sequence comes from Aureliella sp., assembly GCA_051960375.1. GTDB lineage: Bacteria > Planctomycetota > Planctomycetia > Pirellulales > Pirellulaceae > Aureliella. The sequence continues at coordinate 219 of JBQCEI010000798.1, forward strand.
TGCACGACAACTCGCTGGCCAAGGCACTGATTGCCCAGGGACACGAAGCGCTGCTCGTGCCGACCTACACTCCCCTGCTGACCGATGAAACCAGCGTCGCCCGCAATCAACTGTTCTACGGTGGCCTGAACGTATACCTGCAACAAGTGCTGCCGCTGGCCCGGCGTCTGCCGAACTGGACCGATCGCTTTCTCTCTTCGCCGCGGCTGGTACGGTGGGTGGCTTCACGAGCGATGGGCACCAGCGCCGACAACCTCGGCGGCTTGACCGTGTCGATGCTGCGGGGCCGCGATGGCAACCAGCGCAAGGAAGTCGATCGCCTGGTCGATTGGTTGGCTAACGAGATCCAGCCCGAAGTGATCATCTTCTCGAACCTGCTCATCGGCGGCGCGATCCCCGAGATCCGCAAACGCGTCCACTGCCCGATCGTCGTCATCTTGCAAGGCGACGATGCGTTCTTCGATCAGCTCCCCGAGCCGTACGCTTCGCAGTCGATGGGGCTGCTGCGGAAACTGGCTCGCGAGGTCGATCTGTTCTTGGTCCACTCGCGAGCCTACGGACGGCGCATGCAGGAGCGGCTCGAGTTCGCTGAGGGCAAGTGGGAGACGTTGCCGCTGTCGATCGATCCGACCGACTTTGTGAACCTCGAACGTTCGGCCGTCATTGCTGCACACGATCTCCATCCCGCTCAGCGCATCGGCTATCTCGCGCGGCTGGCGCCGGAGAAAGGGCTGCATGTGCTCGTCGATGCTTTTATCGAGCTGGCCGAGCACCATCCCGGCGTGCGCTTGGAGATTGCCGGCTGGCTCGGCAAACAGCATCTCGACTACTGGCATTCGCTGCAGGCGCGTTTGGCCGAGGCGGGCTTGAGCGACCGAGTGCATTACTGGGGCAGCGTCGACCGCGCCGGCAAGCTCGAGTTTCTGCGAACGATTGACGTGCTGAGCGTGCCGGCCACCCACTTCGAACCGAAGGGGCTGTTCGTGCTCGAAGCCCTCGCCGCCGGCGTCCCGGTCGTGCTGCCCGATCACGCAGCGTTTCCTGAGTTGATCGAGCGACTGGGAGGGGGCTATCTGGTTCCGCCCGACGACAGTCATGCACTGGCCGAGCGCCTCGCCGATGTGCTGTCGGATTTGCCGGCAGCCCGCGCGCTGGGAGCCGGCGGACGCCAGCGGGTGCTGGAGCAATCGACGACCGCTCACGAGGCTCGTCGCTTGACGGAAATCTTGCAGCGCCTCGAGCGGAGTGGCAAATGAGCTGCGAGGCGCAGGGTCGCGATCATGAAGCGCCGCGTTCGAAGCTGCTCTTTGGCGAAACGCTCTCGTGGGTCACCTACGACAAGGCTCGCACCGTGTCGGCTGGACTGCGCAGTCTGCTTCGCGGAGCGCTCGATCCGCGCGGCGTGCGGCTCGAAATCGTTGAAGCGACGTCGGCCGAAGAAGCGGCCAGCCTGGTCGAGCAGCAGCGAGCCGGCTTGCTGACGCTGGTGCTGAGCGAAGACGACTGGACTGCGTCGAGCGGTATTGGGTCGAGCGGCACTGGCCCGGGCTGGGCGGCAGCCTGCAAAGCGCTTCGCCGCGTGCAGGTCCGGCGCGGCCGCTGCTTGCGGTGCGTCTACGTGGCGCAGCCCGAAATGGCCAGTGATTTGCGGCTCTTTGAGGCGGGTGCCCAGATCGTCGTCGACCAGATACCATGGTTGCAGCGGCTGGTGCCACGCATCATCGAGCAAGCTCCGCGCAAAAGCGGCGGCAGCCACCCGATCACCGCCGGCCTGGTCGATCGCCTCCCCTGGCCCAGCGTTTGAGCCGCTCAGCAATTTCTTACGTCACTTGCTTAGTCGCGAAGCGACGACCTGCGATAGCCTGGGGCGCCAGCCCCAGGTAGCGAAACGCACCAGACATCCGGTCGCGAAGCGACTACCTATAAAACCGAAACGAGTCCATCACAAATGACCCCAGAGGCCATCACCAAAATCCGAGAAGCCGTCGGCCGCATGCGCGACCCCGAGACCGGCCGACCGCTCGAGAAAACGGGCCAGCTCGGCGATATTCGAACCAGCGGCACCACCGCCACTTGCACCATCAAACTCAGCACGCATAGTTCGCCGGTGCGCGACGAATACAGCCAAAGCGTCGCCGAAGCGATTCGGGCCGCAGTGCCGGAGCTGACCGATGCGCAGGTCAAAGTCGAGACGCTCGACCGTCCGCCTGCGACCATTGGCCAAGTCGGTCTGACGGTCAAAAGCGTCATCGCCGTCGGCTCGGGCAAAGGGGGCGTGGGCAAGAGCACGCTGGCCGCGTCAATCGCGCTGACTCTGCAAAAAGCCGGCGCGACGGTGGGCCTGATGGATGCCGACGTCTACGGCCCCAGCATTCCGCATCTGCTCGGTCTGTCGGGCCGACCCGAAATTCAGAACGGCAAGATCATGCCGATCTATGCCGGCCGCATGCCGGTGATGTCGATGGGCTTTCTGGTCGAGAAGGACCAGGCGGTCGTTTGGCGCGGCCCGATGCTGCACGGAGCGATCAATCAGTTCCTCCGCGACACGTACTGGGGACAGCTCGATTATCTGATCATCGACATGCCGCCGGGAACCGGCGACATCGCGCTGACGCTCTCGCAGATGTTGCCCCTCAGCGGCGCGGTCGTCGTCTGCACGCCGCAAGAAGTCGCGCTGCTCGATGCGATCAAAGCCGTGGCCATGTTCCGCAAAACCGAGATCCCGATCCTGGGCATGGTCGAAAACATGAGCGGCTTTGTCTGCCCGAACTGCGGCAAGGAGTACGACATCTTCGGCCGCGGCGGAGCTCGCGAGAAAGCGACCGAGCTGCAGATTCCTTTCCTCGGCGAAGTGCCGCTGAATATCTCCTTGCGGCAGCGTTCCGATGAAGGCGGCCTCGCGGCAGCTCTCGAAGATCCGACTTGCCACGCCGCCATGGATCGCATCGTTCGCTCGATCGTGCGCGAACTGGCCCGCCGCGCGGCTGTGGCGCCGCTGTCAGCGCCGCTGCCGATTCTGACTTAAGGAGTTCGCGGGAGGGCCCCCCGTCAATAGCCGGGCGGAAGTCCTTATTTGCTGGCGAACCATTAGCGCTTCTCCCGAAGACCCCTCACCCCCGGCCCCTCTCCCCGAAGCGGGGCGAGGGGAG
>JBQCEI010000799.1:0-2930 GCA_051960375.1 Aureliella sp.
CGGCCAAGTACCGCTGCGCGTAGGCGATTGCGGCTCGAGCCGACGGACTATTCTTGTTAGCGATTCGACGCTCGGCCTGCCCCATCGTTTCGGCAGTCGCCACTTGAACAAGGTGATTCCAGCTCGACTGGACTGCTGCAATGTCGGCTTGGCTGGCGGCCTCGATCGCAACCGCCACCGGAGGCTCGGCCCCCAACCGCAACCGCGCCGCCACCACCTGTACCTTTTCCGTTAAGACTCGAATGTCCGATTGAACGGCTCTCGGTATATCTCCCAAGCCGGAGCCCTCGACGAGCAACTCGCGCATCGGTGAAAGGGCAATGACCAAAGAGACATGGTCCGCTTGGTTCATGCGCGCCACTTGCCTGCGAAGTTCCCCGTCGGCTGCTTTTGAGGTGAGTAGCTGCAAAACGAAAGGCCGAGGGCCGACTACGATTTGACGCTTATTGACAAAAGCAGCGACACCATCAGGAACTTTGGCCAGCGCGTACATCTTGATTCCGGCCTCCTCCTTTGCTCCTTTCGGCGCTAGGAGGCCCGCGGTGATTTGCTCCGGGGTGATGTCGACTGCGGAAGTCACCACCGCGGCCATCGGTTCATCACCGCGGCTCGGCTTGCCGAAAATCACGTCGATTCGCTCAATCGCGAGCGGATCAACGCCGAAGGTGTCCAGTCCCGCCGCGGTGACTAGTTCCAGCGGCATGAGCTTGAGAGCCTCATGCTGTGCGAGCAGCTGCGGCCGGACCGTTAAGAATCCCACCGCATCGGAAGGAATCAACGCGGGAACCTGCAGCGCCGTGCTGGTGCCCTGCTGAGCCATAACCGGCGCGGCGCAAAGCCACATCAACATATAACCAACGAATTGAAACCGCTTAACCATGCCGCTTTCCACCCAGTAGAAAATGTTTTTTGCAGAAACTTTGCCAAGGCCGGTGACGCGCCCTTACCGAGTCACTCGCACTTGATCATCTATTCCGACATGCGACGGCGTTTAGAGTTTGATAAGCCGCTCGAGCAACTTGCGGTAGACCGACTCGACTTGCGGTCAGTCATTCGCATCACGCGTTAGCAGCTTTCGCAAGGTTTCGGGCTGCAGGTTAGAAGGAAGCGTATGCACCGATCCGTCGAGCATCGCAACTTGAAAAGAACCGCGCTGGTTTCGCAGAACTTCACGGGGTTCTAACGGATTGCAGTCGCCAGGCTTCGTCCAAGGCACTGCAGCTTCGTCGCGAGTTTCCAACACCGCGATCGTATTGGCGCTTCCGTCGGTGAAATCTACGATGCGCAAGCGTCTGCCAGACTGCGCGGCCAGATGATCGCCTGTGGGCATCTGATACACCGTCTGGCCAGCCGGTGCAGAGCTTTGCGGATGTTTGAAAACAGCAGGCATGCGTTCGAGCAATTTGCGATTGTGCGGACTGTCCCAGGGCTCATCGTGATGAAATTCGTCGTACAGCTCCTGCTCGCCTAAGAATGGGAGTATCTTCACGCGCCAACTCAGTTTTGCAGGATTTACAGTGGCATTGCCTTTCTGATTCTTGCCCACATCGAAGTCGCCCGGCACAACCTTATACTGGGCTTCGTAGTTGAGCATCGCCAAAACAATTTGTTTCAGGTTGTTGGAGGACTGCATGCGTCTGGCAGCATCGCGAGCAGCCTGGACCGCGGGCAACAATATCCCCGACAAGACACCGGCCTGTCCAAGAGCCATTTGTTGCCCCTCGAGCTTGACCAGCAAGCGGTTGCCGGTGCGCTGAAATTTGAGCTGGCGCCGCGTCTCTTCGGCAAGCCGCTTGGTGTAGGCTACGATCGCCTGCGACATTCGCCCTGGATCTTGTGCGGCCTCACGCTCGACCGTTGCAATACCTGCCTTGGCACCCAGGTCGATCAGGCGTGTCAAACTTTCGTCCAGGGCCACAGTGTCCGCTTCATTGGCCGCCTCGAGCGCCACTGCGGTAAGAGGTTTCGCGCCGAGCTGGACGCGCAGGGCAACCATTTTCGTCTTGGCGGCAATCGTCGCGAGGTCCGTCCCGACTTGCGGCACGCGCTGCAGCGCCGGTGATTCTGCGAACCCAATCAACATGTCGCGCATCGGTTCGAGCGCGACTACTAAGGAAAAATGTCCTGGCTCACTCATGCGACCGGCCAAGCGCCGAAGTTCTCCATCCATCGGCTCGGCGTTGATCAAGCGCTTCACATAAGGACTGGGTCCCAGGATCGCTCGGCGCGGTCCCTTGATGAGGACGAGCAGCTCGTCATGAGGAAGCAATGCTCTTTCGATGAGCCGTTTAAACGAATCCGGTGTGATCTCTTCGGTGAATGAAACCAGCATGGCGAACTGCAGTCCCGTGATCCCCGGTACACCGACGATCATGTCGATGCGCTCGATCTTCAACGGATCAAAGCCTATTTCCTCCACGCTGGCTGCGGACATGATCTCCAGCGGCATCATCTTGAAAGCTTCATCTTGAGCGATCAAACGAGGTCGGACGGTGACCAGGCCGATGGCATCGGGCGGCACCATCGCTAAGACGTCGGCAGTAGACCAAGCGTCTTGGGCGCTGCACCAATTACCAAGGAGACTCGTCAACAAGACGATGAACCAGACGGTTCGCAGACGCGGGCGTTGCATGACATGTTCCTGGCACATTCGGGAGAAAAGCCGCTCAAGTTGCGGTGCCCCAAGATACCAAAGAACAAGTCGCGCAGCAGCCAGAAGGACTACCGTGCGCAGGTTTTATTACTGGCCCGATGAAGAGGTGCGCAGATGACTGCCGGATTGTCGCTGGAGTGGAGAGTTGATGCTGATTCAGAAGCCCCCTCACCCCGCGGCCCTCTACCCGAAACGGGGGGAGGGGAGAGAAGAAAAAATAGCAAAAAACAAAATTTATTGATCCCCCACACCCCCCATCGGGGAGTGGGGGACGGGG
>JBQCEI010000800.1:0-2223 GCA_051960375.1 Aureliella sp.
ATGAACGTCAACGCAATGGCAATCAGCGCAGTCGCCATGAACAGATGGGACACCGTGAACCGACGCATTGGGTTAGCCATAGTCAAGTCGCTGCGTCCTGATAGACCTTAGTGCGCTCCGGCGAACGTGTCGGTATTCATGCTTGTGGTAGAGCGCCTACGATATCCGACCAGGCGCGATCGACCGTTCGTGTTGGATGCCCAGGTACGCCAGGAATTCCCAGCTTGAGCCTGCCTGATGGAAGTCATGTACCTTCGCGAAATCTTCGTGCGAAAATCCCCGGATGCCGACAAGGAACAGTCCGTAGGTCGCCATCTCCGGCGTGTCCAAAAAGCGAAAATAGGATCGAGACATCGAAATACTGTATTCGGCGAAGTGCTCCTCGCACATGACATTGCATTGCGGACACGCATAGCGCTGTGTGACGTCGCCAGCTTGGGAACGGTCGGGCTCGCCTATGCGAAGAAAGTTCTCGCGAATGACGTAGTGACCAACGACTTCCGAATCGACAAGCGCCATCGGCCTAGCGCCATAGTCGGCAAAGTTGAATGAGAGCAGTTTTCGAAATCCACCGCTGGCACAGAGACAGCGTGAGTGCCATGCGGACACAACTTGCGGACTCACATCTTGAACAAATTCGTCTGGAGTCATAGGTTTTGCCGAGCCACGGAGCAACTTCATTGAGCGTGATCGTAAACTGTTCGATGGAAGCGACGGCCGCCGCGGCCTGACGCGAGCCACGGCCCGCAGCACCCTCCGCGCCTTCGCTGCACGCGCGGTTTTGCCTATTCCGGCAAAGTATCGCCCTTGTTTGTTATGAGCTCGTCGTAGCGAGGGTTGCGTTTCAACGCGTCCAAAATGGACTTCGACCATTCGTCATTGCGATTGGAAAGTTCAAGCAGGACGTCATCGGGCGTATGAGGATTCATCGCCAGGCACATTTCCGTGCCAGTTTGATCCGGTCGGCCATGCAGCGAACGGAGCACATCGGGTGGGGAATTCGGATTCTTCGCGATGCGATTGTCTATTTCGTAACCCGGCCCGCCCGAAAAGTTTGCCAGCTCGCGCAGTCGGTTAGGGCTTGTGTGGGGATCGGCAGAATCGCGCAACGCGCTTCTCATTTTTGCCAGATGGATAAAGCCTAACGAATACCAGCCAAGCAGCGCGATAAGCGGCAGAAGCGAGACGACCCGATTCAGCGCTGAATGGGATTGGATACCCCGTAACGCGATCCAGGCGCACGGGAAAATCGTTAGGGCTATCAGCACACTTGTGACCGTGGAAATCATGACCCAGATCCCGCTTTGCGGATCGGGAACCATTGGCACGACGACCAGGCATTCGAAGATCCAGCGAGCGGCACCCACCAATGCTCCAGCGGCGATCGCAAGCAGGATGTGTTGTGTCGTTTTCATGTTAGCTGGCAGAACGCGTGCGATCACCGGACCACCCGACGTTTGTTCTCTCCGATTTAAACAAGTCCAGTCGCCAAGTTGGGTTCGACCGTCCACTAGCCAAGAAAGAAGAACAAGAGCAACCTAGGACCGGCAACGAAAGCAACGACTGAACCTAGAAAAGTGAGCAAGCCCGCGCGAATGCGCTGGGATCGCCAATGCCACGCCGAGAAGATCAGACCGATCCCGCAGACAATGATGAGCATTGTGGCCGCAACGATATAGGGGGGGAAGCGAACTCCGTTCTGCAAGATGAACTGAGCGTTTTGGTATCCAACCAGCATTGCACTTGCAAGCAGGCCGACACCGAGAATGCCCGAAAGCCAAGCCATGAAAAAGCACACCCAGGAGCCGCGCCGCGAATCGGTTTGGCTGAGCGCGGGGGGCAGGTAGGGATTGTCCGTCATGTCAGGCATGTTGAATCGGTCGATCGCTGGCGATGACCTCGCCCAAAGGGATTGGCATCGCGGTAAATGAAAATGTCGCTATGCATTACGCCAGCAGCATAAGCCACGTTAGGTACACGATGCCAGTAGCCAATGCGAGGCGAGCCAGAACGCCCATGGTTCTTCTCAGATTTTAATGGCTTAGAGTGCCTTGGCCCAAAGCCAGTTGCCGTCCTTTTGAAATGTGAAGTGCGGCATAGTTCGATTGGCGCCAAGGCCGAATAGCTGGGTGTGGCGACATAACGGCTTAGCGGGTAAAAAAAGAGTTTAAGTTATAAAACGAAATCCCGAAAACCCCAAAATCTTAATCACACTTTTTTTGT
>JBQCEI010000801.1:0-3072 GCA_051960375.1 Aureliella sp.
TGAGCGTTTAGACATTCAAACAGAGCCGCGGCTTCGAGCGGTTTGTCGTCGAGATGCGGCAAACGCACCAGACAGATCCCGAGCCGGCCCTCGTCCTCCAGCAGCAGCGGACCTTCCTTGGGCACTGTCTGCTGCAACTGATCGAGCCCCGACTGTGCTTGCGCGATCGCCGAGGTGAGCTGTTGGTTCATCGTCGTCGCCGCCGCGCCAGCCAAGGCTTGTTCCGCCGATGCGATCAGCCCCGAGTCGGCCGGCACCTGCTGAGCGGCGGCGAACTGAGCGGAAGCTAGTTGCACGCCGCCGGTTTGATCGGAATGCGACGAATTCAGCATGCCCGCGCAGGCTTGCAAGAGCTGGTCGAGCTGCTCGAGCTCGCGGGCCGGCATCAAGTGCAGAGCTTTATCGGCCACCCCGCCGACCGATTTGCGATAGAGGACGCCGCTGAGCCGCGAATCGGACTCCAGCCGCTGGCCGACGGCGGCGAGCACTTTCGCGACGCGGGCCGGATCGGAGTTCGAGACCACGACCACCGCATCGTCTTCATGGCCAAAGCGATCCAGATACGACAGCCAGCGCTGATTGTAGCCTGCCGAGTCCGACAGCAAATCCAGACGGCTGGTGTGGAATTCCAGCTTGGTCAGCGCCAGCCAAGCGGCAGCGGCCGTCAGGGCCAGCGCCACGGCCAGCGTCGGACCGGGGCGCAGGGCAGCTCCGTAAGCGATACGGCTGAGCAGCCAGGAGATCCAGTCCTGTTTGGCATGAGCCGGTGGGGCACCATCCCCACGATCGTCGTCCGTCCCTGGCTGCATCGTGTGAGAGTCTCGTTTAACGGTAAAGCTATCTATGGCTCTAGAGGCAATTAATTGCTTAGTAGCGAGTTTGGGTGCGACAAGACAAGAGAGATTCGCTGGCAAGCCTAGATGAGCCGCAGGGCGGTAGCCCGCGGTTTGCCCGCTATTTTGTAACCCGACGCGTAAGCGAGGGACGAACCCGCCCAGAAGCCTTACGGAACGCAATGAAAGCTGCCTCTCTGCGTTCTCGGCGTCCGAGACCCTGCGTGTGGCACTGGCTATGCCAGTGTCTTCTGCTTCGAAGTTGGAGGCGCCAGAAGGCCAGGTAAGCGTTCCAATGCCGATCGAACCTCGGCGGAAAAGGTTTGCAATCTATCCCGCCATCGGAGAGCGGCCGGGCGTATGAACGCCATTAACTTCGAAAAAGAGCCACTGGCAAAGCCAGTGCCACACAGAAAGGATGCCTCTCTGCGTTCTCCGCGTCCGAGACCCTGCGTCTCTGCGTTAAAACTGAGTACTGCTGGGCTTTCCGGCAGGTTCGTCCCTCGCTTACGCGTCGGGTTACATGGCGTCCCGGATCAGCACTGCGGGCGGTGTTCGGCTAGGGCGGCTCGGACTTGTTGGAGCTGCAGGTCGAGTCGCTCGAGGGCTCGCAATGCTTCTTCGTAGTTGGCAGGCTTAGCTGGCGGCTGCGTCGAGCTCTCGGTCGATGCCGCCGCTTTCTTGCGGTTGTCTGATTTGACGATCAAGCCGGCCACCGTGGCGGTGATGTAGCCGAAGATCGCAAAGGCATACACTGCTAACAGCCAGGCGATAATGCGTCCTTCGGTGGTCCTCGGGAAATAATCCGAGCCCATCGTCGTGAGCATCATCGCCGTCCACCAGACCGCTTCGCCGTAGCGGCCGATGCCGGCGGTCGAGGAAGGGGGCGCCAAGCCTTCGCGATGGAGGGCGGCGGGATTCTCGAAAACATAAACGCCGGCCGCCCCGGCCAGGCAGACGATCACGGTCAAGGCGAGCAGGTACGGCATCCCTTGCTGGCGCATCGTCCGCCGCGTGGCTTTCATCCCGCGGTTCATCGAAGTCACCCAGCGGAGCAGCCGCACGCTGCGGCCGACGCGAGCCGTCTGCAAAAAACGGAGCGTGCGGAAGGCTCGGAAGGCTCGCAGGACGCGAAAGGCCGGCAGCACCAGGGCAACCGCGGTGAGCCAGTTTTTGCGGAGATACCTGAGCTTGTCCGGCGCGATCCAGAACTCCAAGCCAAAGTGCAGGATGAAGAGGCTCCAGATGACTTCGTTGGCCGTCTCGAGCGACGAGTTCATCCCGCCGGTGAAATCGATGATCAGCAGCACCACCCAGACGAACGACAGGATCGTCATCGGCGTGTCGAGGATGCCGCTGATCGTGCGCAAGAGCCCGCGTCGCTCCTGGGCCAGTCGCTGCGCGGCGCCGCCCGGGGTCGCGGCCGGGGCGCCGGGCGAATTGAACTTGTCAGAGGATGGAGAGGATGGTGGAGGGGTCATGTTCCCCCTTCTGACGCAAATTCCGCTCCTCTCGGCGATAGAATACTGCAGCAAAAGCCGATTACTTACCGATCCCCACAGGACACTTACTCTGCACCCCCTCCGCGCTCCGCGCGTCCTCCGCGGTAAAGCCCTTGTCTTGAGAGCTTGAGTAAAATGGGAGGCCGCGGCATCGCAGGCCCTGTGCGAGATAAATACGGCTTGCAGGTTTGCACTAGGCTGGCTAGACTTTTGGGCTTCCCGCAAGTGATCGAGATTTTTTCTGGGCGGTCGGCGTCGACCGGCCTCGGGAAAAACGTCTGTCTGTATTGACTAAAGACCCCAGTGGGTTCCGCAATGACTTTGATTCAAAAGACTTACGTCGCCAAGCCCAACGAACTGCCTCAGAAGTGGTTCCTCGTCGATGCCACGGACCAAGTTCTGGGCCGGATGGCCAGCGACATCGCCACGATTCTCATGGGCAAGCATCGTCCGACCTACACGCCGCACGTCGATACGGGCGATTTCGTGGTGGTCACCAATGCTACCAAACTGGTGATGACCGGCCGCAAAATGGAACAGCGGCACTACACCTGGTACAACGGCTTCACCGGCCAAAAAATGGAGAGCTACAAGGATCGCTTCGAGCGCAAGCCCGAGGAACTGATCACCGAGGCCGTACGCCGCATGCTGCCCAAGAACAAGCTTGGCCGCCACATGCTCAGCAAGCTGAAAGTTTATGCCGGCGCCGATCATCCGCATCAGGCTCAGCAGCCTGA
>JBQCEI010000802.1:0-2425 GCA_051960375.1 Aureliella sp.
GCGGATCATCCCGGCGCGCTCGTAGACTCCTTTGATCGCCGAATCGAGATAGGCCGGATAGGCTTCTTCGCCGGGAATCTCCTCGAGCCGTCCTGAGGTTTCCCGCATCGCCTGTGCCCAGCGCGACGTCGAGTCGGCGATCAAGAGCACATCGAGTCCCATCTGCCGGTAGTATTCCCCCAAAGTGATTCCGGTGAAGATCGACGCCTCGCGGGCGGCTACCGGCATCGAGGAAGTGTTGCAGATGATGATCGTGCGGTCGATCAGTTTGCTGCCCGTGCGCGGATCGTCCATGTGCGAAAACTCGGTAATCGTCTCGAGCACTTCACCGGCTCGCTCGCCGCAGGCCACCACGATGACGACGTCCACGGCAGAGAACCGAGCGATCAGTCCCTGGAGCACGGTCTTGCCGGCCCCAAAGGGTCCCGGAATCGCCGCGGTGCCTCCGCGAGCGATCGGAAAGAACGTATCGATCAAGCGAATCGTCGTCACGAGCGGCTCGGCCGAGAATCGCCGCTCGGCCAGCCGCCGGCGCAGCAGCGATGCTGGCAGCGGCCGGCGGACTGGCCATGTTTGGGCAAGCGTCAGTTTGTGCTCGATTCCGGCGGCATCGCGCAGCGTCGCCACCGGCTCATTGACGGTGAAGTCGCCCGCGTCAATCGCCACCACCTCGACTTCGCGCTGCAGTGCGAACGGCAGCATGATTTTGTGTTTGATCCGTCGCTCTTGCACGGTACCGACGACGTCGCCCGCATCCAGCTTTTCACCCACCCGGACGCACGGCTCGAACTTCCACAACTGATCGGGATCGAGGGCTGGCACGCTGCGGCCACGCTGGAGAAAGAATCCGTCCTGCTCAGCGAGTTTATTGAGCGGGTTCTGCAAACCGTCAAACACCTGCCCGAGCAATCCCGGTCCCAGCGTCACTGAGAGCATCTCGCGCGTCAATTCGACGCGATCGCCGACTCGCACGCCTTCCGTATCCTCGAAGACTTGTAAATCCGCTTCCTGGCCACTGACACGGAGCACTTCCGCCTTCAAGCGACGGTCGCCGACGTGCACGTAGGCCACTTCGTTCTTCATGATCGAACCGCCGGCGGACTGAATCGCGACGATGTTGCCGCTGACTCCGATCACGCGGGCTTCCCTGAGCGATGCCGATGGCGACTGGGTGACTGCAACAGCCGGGGCTTTAATGATCGAGGTAGACATGGCTTTCCAGCAGCTTTGATAGAGTGGCTTCGAATCGTTCTCGCCCGAGCGCCGGATTGCGGGAGGTCCAGCGATTGACGACGCCCCAGCGGGCTACATACAACAGCACGGCTTCGAATGAAAAGTGGTAGTTGGCTGCAGCCCGTACGTAGCTGCGCCACTGCGTCGACAGGATCAGCCGTTCCATCTCGTCGGCCGCGCCGGAATCGAGCATGCGGTCGAACTCGGCGATCCATGGAAAGCGGACTTGCAGCCCGAACTGCGGCTGGTTCCATCGCCGCCTGACCAGATCGGCCCACTGGCCGATTTTCGTTGGGGGGCCCAAGCCCAGCCGGCGCCGCCGCAGCGCGCTGATGATCAGCCGCATGTCGATGCGCTGGTCGACGATCTCGCGCACCATGCGGTGCTCGAGTGTCTCAACGAGTTTGCGATGATGCGCTACCACTTGCGCATCAGTCCGCTCGAGCGGTTGCCGATCCCAGGCCAGGAAGTCGAGCAACTGCGTCAGCGTCTGCTGATCCTCGGGCTCGAGCATTCGCAACCGTTCTTCCAGTCGCGGCCACGTGATCGGACACCGATCGACATCGAAGCGGCTCGGCAAGGCCGGCAGGCTGGCGATGAGCGTATGGTAGGCGCGGCTAGTGGGCATGCGTCATCTCGCGTTGAGGCTGCACCGAGCGACGCGGCTGCTCCATCAGCGCGCGGAACCGAGGCGAAACATGTTCCATCAGCAGCTCGGTGACGGCTTCATCGGTCAGCTCGATTTCCACGTCTTGGTCCTTGAGCTGGATGCGCAGGCCCGGCCGATCGTCTTCGGCAGGGACAAACGTCAAGCCTTCACGCACCACCTCGTTCGATAGCTGAAGGACGAACCGCGACAGCGATCCCTCGGCCAGTTCCTGCGGATTCTTCTTGAGCTCTTCGGCCGATACGACGTTGGCCGGCAAGAGCACCTCGATCGACTGCCCCGCATCTTGAGGCACGGCCCGGCAGGCGATCTCGAGGATGAGACGCTCAAGGAACGCGCGGTCTTGCATGGTGTGCGAGACCAGTCGCTGCACTTTGGCGGCGAAGTCCGAACGCAGCGCTTCACCCAGTGCCAGAACGGCATCGCGGGCCGCCAGCCGCAAGGCTTCTTCGCCGTTCTTCTGCAGTCGCTCGGCATCGGCCCGCGCGGCAGCGCGAATTTGCTCGGCTTCGGTCTTGGCCTGAT
>JBQCEI010000803.1:0-2800 GCA_051960375.1 Aureliella sp.
CGGCGAGGCAGAGCCTCGAAGACAGTGCGTTCCCAGGCAGAGCCTGGGAACGAGCGTAGGTGCTCTGCGTTCTCCGCGCCCTCCGCGTTCTCCGCGGTAAAAACTACTTCTTGAGCAGCTTGGCCGACTTGAGGTACTGCTCCCAGTCCCAGGGGGCCAGGTCGTGCGGGCCGATGCGGAGGTGGTAGCTGACATGCCCGATCGAAGCGTGGCCCGGAGCGGGCATCGTCTTGGTCTTGAGCCCGCCGACGCCGAGCTTTTCAAAGATCGGGCTGGCGGCCAGCGTCGCTTCGAACTCACCGCGCGGGTCGGCCCACAAGTCCTCGGTCGCGCTGCCGACATGCAACAGCCGCGGCGCGGTCAAGGCCAGCAGCTCGTGCTGGTCGAAGGGCAGGGCCGCTTCGTTCTCGTTGTACTTGCGGAAGTTGCGGCAGAACCAGTGCGGGAAAGATGTGTTCAGTCGCGCAACGGTTTCGCCAAAGATCCGTTTGCTCAAGGCTGCGCCGCCAGCTCCCGAATCATTCGAGATCACGCCGGCGAACCGCGTATCGTTGGCGCCCGCCCACAGCGATGTCTTACCCAGCCGCGAGTGGCCGAACACGATCACCTGCTGGTCATCGACTTCGTCGACTTCTTCCAGCACATCTAATAAGCGCGAGAGACCATACGCCCAAGCGGCGATCGAACCCCAGCGGTCGGGATGCTGGTCATCGGGGCGATAGCTGGGGAACAGCGCGTGCAAGCCGTTTTGAAAATTGTCGTCGAAGTCGGGATCGATGTCGCCGTAGTAAGCGGTCGCTACGCCGAAGCCTTCTTTGACGATCATCTCGACCGGCAGGCGATGCGCCTGGGAACCGCGGCCCTTCTCGGTGGCGCGATGGTTTTCGGTGGTGTGGTTCTTGGGATCGTCCGGAACCCATGAACTGGGCAAGCGCACGGCGGGATCGTTCGTCTCAGCGTGGTTGCCGCGGAAATTCAGCCCGAGGAAAGTCGGAACGGGCGACTTGGCACTCGCCGGCGTGTACAGCAGCAGATCGATCGGCAGCTCGCCCGCATCGGTCGACAGCGTCACGCGCAGTTGTTGCCGGCGAGCGGCTCCATCGAACGCTTCACCCGACTCGACTTTCTTCCAACTCACCTTCACTTTTTCGTCGGGAGCTCGACCGAACATTTGCTCGGTAAACATTTCGAGCAGTTCCTTGCGCCGCGGCTCCCATACCTTCTTGGCTTCGGCGGGATCGTCGGGCATCGTTCCTTGCAACAGCGGCGGCAACTCGACCTTGCCGATTTTGCTCTCCTCGTAGTTCGGTTCGAATTTCTTTTGAGCCATCGCCGGAGAGGAAGTCACCGCCAGCGAGAAGAGCGCTGACAGCCCCAGGGCGATTGTTCGTCGTCGATCGAGCGGGTGCGACATGAGGTGGGCTCCTTTGAGGTGCAGGATGGAATGTTTTTACCGCGGAGGCGCGGAGAGCGCGGAGGGCCGGTGCATTATTTGATTGGGATTTGCCGAGAGGCTATGCTACTGCGATTCCTTCGTGAAATCTATGCACGCAGGTTTTGTGCGCCCGCCAATCCTCCTTCCTCGACTTCCAGGATACGCTGCTCATGATTCGACGAGTGCTGCTGACACTTGCTTTACTGGCCTGGTCATGGAACGCCTTGCCCAATGCCGCTGACGCTCAGTTTCGCGTACAAGAACACAAGGACGGCGTCCGAGTTTATCAAGGCGACGAGCTCATCGCTGACTACTTGATCCACAATGGTGCCAAGCCGATCGTCTGGCCGCTGATCGGACCGGGCGGCGTGAAGATGACGCGCGACTATCCGATGGTTCCCGACAGCAAGGGAGAAGCGCACGACCATCCGCACCATCGCTCGCTGTGGTTCACGCACGGTGACATCAACGGCATCGACTTCTGGGCCGAAGGCGAAAAGATGGGCCGCACGGAACATCAAAAATTCACCAAGGTCGAAGGGGGCAAGACGGCGGTGATCGCCACGGAAAACGCGTGGAAGGGCCCTGACGGCAAGACGGTGCTAACCGACAAGCGACGCTACACGTTCAGCGCCGGCCCAGCAGGTAGCCGCTATCTCGACTGCGAATTTCGGCTCATCGCCAGCGAAGGCGATCTGACTTTCGGCGACACCAAAGAAGGCACCTTTGGCGTTCGCGTCAATGAGCAGATCAAAGTCGACGCCAAGAAAGGTGGCCAGATCGTTACCAGCACCGGCTTGACCGACGCCAAGGCATGGGGACAGGAAGCCGACTGGGTCGATTACCACGGACCGATCGATGGCAAGACCGTCGGCATCGCGATCCTGTCGCACCCGACGACGTTCGATTACCCCAATCGCTGGCACGTCCGCACCTACGGCCTGTTCGCCGCCAACCCGTTCGGCGTCGCACACTTCACCGGTGAAAAGGTGAATCATGAGACCAAGGTCGAGAAGGGCGAGAGCTTGCCGTTCCGCTACAGGGTGATCCTGCACGAAGGGGACGAGAAAGAGGCCAAGATCGCCGACCAGTTCAAGGTCTACGCCGCCGAAGAGTTCGGCACGCTGTAACTAATTTCTCCGCGCTCTCCACGGTAAATCATTCCCTTACCGCGGAGCGATCGTGTGGCACTGGCTATGCCAGTGTATTCACTTCGAAGTTAGCGGTATAGAAAACCGACGCGGTCGCCGATGGCACCGACTCCTTTGCAAAAAGCTGGAGCTAGCCTCGTCGACGTTGGAACGGCTGTTAGCGAATGAGGCCCTGAGACTTCGAAGCTAAGACACTGGCATAGCCAGTGCCACA
>JBQCEI010000804.1:0-4548 GCA_051960375.1 Aureliella sp.
CTTAGCCCAGCCCAGCGGGCTGGGATCGCTTCGCGTCCGCGGTATCCCAGCCCGCCGGGCTGGGCTAAGGAATCGCGGGCCTTTGGCCCTAACAGCCAGAACTGCGATGCTACTCCATCCGTCAAACTCATCATGGCGACCGAGCCAAACAGATGATCCGCGATCTCACCAAAGCCGCCGAAGAGCGCAAAAGGGCAAAGAAATGAGTGCTCCCAAACTCCGCGAAACGCATGGGTGGCTGGCGTCGTGTGCGGTACCGCTGTGGTTGGTAGGTTTGCTGTGTTTGACTTCGGCGGGGGGTTGTCGCGGTTGTTCGCGCAGTTCGCAGCCGCTGTCGCGTGAGGAGATAGAGAAGCGGGCCAAAGAGGAAAAGGAAGCGATCGAAACCAAGCAGCCGCTGCTCGCGCTGCCGGCTGATGCCGAAGTGAAAACGATTGCCGCCAAGCCGGGGCACTGGATCGAGACGGTCCGCACCGTGAAGAGCAATCGTGAAGACCTTCAAATCATCGCCACCGGCGATGTGCTCCGGGGGCGCGAAAAGGTGCTGAACATTCCGGGCACGAGCGTCACGGCTGAATTCGCTCGACCGACGGTGCTGCCCAAGGGGCAAACCAAGACGATCGACCTCGAGTACTACGTCCCCACGACCAGCGTGGCGGTCGATCAGTTCAATCCGGTATCGACGGCCCTGAATCTGCGCTTCAGTCTGCTCTCCAAGTCGCTGCTCACTCCGCTGCTGCAAGAGCCGTTCTCGGTTTACGAGATGAAGCATCCGGAGTTTCTGCTGGTCGTCGTCTCGCCCAAGCCGCTCGATTACGCGTTTCTATCGGCGAGCGATCTGGTGATCTGGCGCGGCGGCAATCTGATGCTCGAGGATCGCCCGCGGAGTTATCACGTCATCTTGTGCGGCAGCGAGAAAGGCAAGTTGCCGTTCCCGACTTCGATGCTGACGATGACCTCGACGGCGGTGATCGTGTGGGACGATCTGGCGCCGGACGATCTTTCGGAAGATCAAAAGACCGCGCTCGTCGACTGGTTGCACTGGGGCGGCCAGCTGGTCGTCAGCGGGCCGGGGAGCTGGTCGCGATTGCAGAACAGTTTTCTGATGCCCTACCTGCCGATTCGCTCCGGCATGGCGACCGAGCTGACGACCGAAGACTTCACGCCGCTGAATCACTGGGTCGTTCCCGACGTCACTGGCCAGCCCGCTGAGCCGCTCCAAATCGTCGGCTCGAAGGTGCCTGGCCTCGCCATGCAGTTATCAAACCAGGGGCAGTGGTTGCCCGAGGCTGGCGAGCTAGTTGCCGAGCGCTATGTCGGCCGCGGCCGCGTGGTCGTGACCGGCTTTCCGATTCGCGAACAACGGCTCTATCGCTGGAAGTACTACCCGAGCCTTCTGTCGACCGGCTTGCTCCGCCGACCGGCTCGCGCGGCCCAGCAAGTTCAAGGTTCCTTCGCGCAAGTTTGGGATGGAGCCTTTTCCAACATGGAGCGCGATCCTCGCCTGAACACGCAGCTGCGCATCGCCTCGCGCGACATGCCGCTGTCGCGACGCAGCAGTCAAGAAGCCGCCGAGTTCGCGACGCGCAGCGAGCAGGAGATCCGAGAGCGGGCGACCTTGAACGATCGCGACATCACTCCTGAAAAGCGACAGGCGGTCGACATCCGCCGGTTTTCCGAAAGGGACTACGAAGCGGTGCAGTGGTCGCCCAACGGGGCTGCCTGGTCGGATACCTCGGGCTTTGCATTTAGCGCGCTGAGCGCCCTGCGCAATGCGGCTGGAATCGTATTGCCCGACCGCTGGACGATCATCTATTTGATCGGCGGCTATCTGGCCGTGCTCGTGCCGCTGAACTGGCTGGTCTTTCGTTTGATTGGGCGATTGGAACTGGCCTGGGTGGCTGCGCCGTTCATCGCGCTGCTGGGCGTCGTCGTCGTCACCAAGGTAGCCCGACTCGATATCGGCTTTGCGCGGCGCACGACTGAGATTGGCTTATTAGAACTGCACGGCGACTACCAGCGCGGGCACCTGACCAACTATGCGGCGCTGTATACATCGCTGTCGACCAACTATGCGATCGAGTATCCCGATCGCGGCAGCGTGGCATTGCCACTGGGCGATATCTCGCGTCGCCAACTCCGCGCGGGCAATACGTCGGCGAAGATTCAAGCCAAGTACGGCACGTCGGCCGGCATTCGCTTGGAACCGGTAACCGTCTACTCGAACTCGACAGAGATGCTGCACAGCGAAGAGATGGTGGGCTTGCCGGGCGGCATTCTCTTCGCCACCGAAGAGGATCGGCCGGTGTCGGCTTCGGTCAAGAACACCACCGGCATCGCCCTGAAGAGCTGCTGCCTGGTGCGCCGCGGCGACGATGGCGTCTTTCAATACGCTTGGCTGGGCGATCTCGCCGAGGACGCATCGCGCAAAGCGGACTGGGTCGAGGCCGACATCAACGCTCCCTGGGATCACTGGAATAAATCGATCATCACCCGGCGGCCCGAGTCTGGCGAGGTTCCGGTCGCGAGCGACGAGACACAAACCGACGCCAGCGGACTGCTCGTCGGCGGTTTGCTCAACGAGTTGTTGACGGCCGTTCCTTTAGTGCCCGGCCAAGTGCGATTGCTGGCCTATACCGATCAGCGGCCTGGTAAGATGGTGGTCGAACCGGTCGATGATCAGCTCGATTCGCGGACCGTCGTGATGGCTCATCTCCGGCCTGCCAATTGGCGGCCGATCACACCCGACACGTCGATCATCGGCCGTGTGCCCGGCGGGGCCGAGCCCAGCGGATTCGACATCGATGCGCCGCCGCCCGATGGGCAGTAGACAATCACCACGAAGACACGAAGACACGAAGAAGAAACCAAGCCGGCATGATTGGATATCCGGGGTTTTAGTGGGTTCAGGCAAGGTTGTCTGGTGCATTGGCTGTCTCCGGCTCAGGGCAGTTGTTGCACGAAGCGTAGGCTTTGAAGCCGTGGAATTGCGACCTGTAAGGTCGCTTATGTCAGCCCAGGGCAAGACGCCGTCAGGCGGCGCAGCCCTGGGTAAAACGAACGATCGGTATGTCGGCCCTGAAAGGTGCCGCTCATTGTTAGCGCCAAGAACCGATGCGGCCTTTCAGTCAATGAGCGGCCCCGTCAGGGCCGAGATATCGCCTTCCCGCATACCCAGGGCTGCGTCGGCCTGGAGGCCTCCTTGCCTGGGCTGACATAGGCGACCTTACAGGTCGCAATCCTAGAGCCGGGAGAGAGCCCTTTTCAAAGTCACTAATTCCGGGAAGAGCCCAATGATTGAACTGTACGATTTCGGAAAAGACTACGGCG
This sequence comes from Aureliella sp., assembly GCA_051960375.1. Taxonomy (GTDB): domain Bacteria; phylum Planctomycetota; class Planctomycetia; order Pirellulales; family Pirellulaceae; genus Aureliella. The sequence goes on from JBQCEI010000804.1 coordinate 3,331, forward strand.
ACTTTACGGCGGTCGGCAAACTATCGCTGAAGATCGACGCCGGTGAAATGTTCGGTTTCATCGGCCCCAACGGCGCGGGCAAGAGCACGACGATTCGCTACTTGGCTACGCTGCTGAAAGCTTCGCGCGGCGACGCCACAGTCAACGGCTACAGCGTCAACAAAGATCCGCTGTCGGTCCGTCGGAGCATCGGTTACATGCCGGACGATTTTGGCGTGTACGATGGCATGAAGGTCTGGGAGTTTCTCGACTTTTTCGCAGTGGCTTATCAGATCGGCCGCACACAGCGCAAACAAGTCATCGTCGACGTGCTCGAGTTGCTCGACCTGTCGCACAAGCGCGATGACTATGTCAACGGTCTGTCGCGCGGCATGAAGCAGCGACTGTGCCTGGCCAAGACACTGGTGCACGATCCGCCGGTGCTGATCCTCGACGAACCGACCAGCGGCCTCGACCCGAGAGCCCGCATCGAAGTCAAGGCGCTGCTCAAAGAGCTCCGCCGCATGGGCAAAACGATCTTGATCAGCAGCCATATCCTCTCGGAGCTGGCCGACTGCTGTACTTCGATCGGCATCATCGAGCGCGGCCAGTTGCTTATGCACGGTCCGATCGAATCGGTGTATCGCCAGCTGCGCCGCAACCGCATTCTCGACATCCGCTTTATCGATCGAGTCGAAGCGGGAGTATCGATCTTGCGATCATGCCCCGAGATGCGTTCGCTCGACATCGAAGGCAATCGCGTGACGGTGGAAATGGAAGCCGAAGATGTGCGGATTTCCGAAATCATGTCCGAGCTGGTGCATCAAGGCATTCCGATGCGGAGCTTCAACGACAAGGAACCGACGCTGGAAGACGTGTTCATGATGGTGACCAAGGGCTTGGTGACTTGAACACGGTCGGTCATGCGTTGGAGAATTCGGTTCGCACCTCTTTTCGCTGGTTGGTCGTCGGCGGCGGAGCAGCCGGCTGCCTGCTGGCGCGGCGCTTGGCCAAAAGCGGTGGCGACCCGGTTGGCTTAATCGAAGCGGGCAACGCTCCGCGCGATGCTCGTACGATCGTTCCCGCCTGGTATCCGCGAGCCCAAGGCACGCGCGTCGATTGGGGCTTTCGAACCGAACCGCAGCCGGCGCTCGGCGGCAGGCAACTCGCTTGGCCGCGCGGACGCGCCTTGGGAGGTAGCAGCGCGATCAACGCTCTGATCTATCTCTTGCCCGCTCG
>JBQCEI010000805.1:0-2764 GCA_051960375.1 Aureliella sp.
TTTCTGTTTGATTATTTTTTACCCGTGCACCCGCTCTTCGGGTGTTGGGGCTCTTTTTATTTTCATATTATTATACATTTTTTTTTGTCATTTCCCCCCCCCCCCCGCTCTCTGCGTCTCCGCGGTAAAAAACTGGCTGTTATGAGCTCGCCTTGGCAAAGATGGCGGAAAAGATCTCCCGGTTAATGCGGCGGACTGCCGCGCACTTTTCGATAAGTGCCCCATCGGTATCAGGCGGGCTTGTCAGGAACTGAAGCTGATCGAGCTCGTCGGTCGCGGTGGGCAGATCGTGCCGCGCGGGGAGATTCATCAAGCGCAGTCCCGATTCGACCCGCCGCAGCCAGCGGTAATTGGTGGCCAGCGCTTCGGCATGTTCTCGGCTCATGAAGCCCGCTTGCTGCAAGCGACCGAGGGCGTCGATCGTCCCCGGAACCAGAATCGCAGCGTCGCTGCGCGCATGCCGCAGCTGCAGCATCTGAACCATGAATTCGATGTCGAGCGTGCCGCCGACGCCGCGCTTGATATTCGTCTCGGCGGCGCCTTGTTCCAAACGTAAGCGGTGGCGCTGGATATCGGCGGCGTATTCGGAGCGCCATTCAAGCGCGGTCAGCATCTCGCGAAGCGCTTCGCTGATCGCCGGCAAGCTGGCCGGGCTGGTCCAGATCGGACGCGCTTTGCACAGCGCCTGTCGCTCCCACAACTGAGCCGGTCCTTGGCAAAAATAGTTCTTCAATTCATCGATCGTAACCGCCGCACCTACGCCCCCTCCGAGCGGCCGCAACCGCGCATCGAGCTCGTACAGATGGCCCGCCGGTCCGACACGCGTGATCGATTTGACCACTCGCTGTCCCAACTGATTGAAGAAGATGCGATTGGGAATCGAATCATGCCGCCGATGCGGCAACAAACTCCGCGTCGCGCCGTCGGCGTCGAAGAGAAACAGAACATCCAGATCGCTGTGATAGTTCGGCTCGCGCCCGCCGAGTTTGCCGACGGCTAGCACGACCAGTTCGGCGGCTTCACCGGCGCGCGGCCCCTCGTCAACGGTCGGCACGCCGAGCTTCTGAACCAAGCGATGGTATTCGTGTTCGATCACTTGTTTGATGCACGCTTCAGCCACATCCGACAACGCGCGGTGCGTGTCGACGATATCGTCTTTGCCCAGCACGTCGCGAACACCGATGTGCAGATGCATCGAGTTCTTAAAACTGTGCAGCACCGGATCCTGGTCCTCGACGCCGCGGCAAAGCTCCGTCAGCAGCGTTTCAATTTGCTGCGTGCTTGGCAGCCGATCGAGCATCAACGAATCGATCAGCTCGTCGATCATTCCGGGGTTGGAAGTCAGGATCGCCACCAGATACGGACTCGATGCGCACAAGCGCACGCACAAGTCCATCGCCGCCTGGCTGTTCTGGAACAGTTCCCACAGAATGCTCTTGCCGCCGAGGCTGTCGCTGACGCGGGCGAGATTGGCGAGCGTCTGATCGGGCGAAGGGGTGCGGGCGAGCGTCTGGAGCAATCGCGGCGCGATGGCCGACAAAAAATGGCGACAGCGCCGCGACGAAAGAAAACTGACTTGCTCCTGGCCGAGGGCGACCAGTTGGCGATAAGCGGCTTGCCGATCGCTGAAGCCGTACTTGGACAAGACGCTGTCGACCAGCGCCGCGGGCGGAGCCATATCGAGGATCAAGTCGGTCTCAGGAGCCACGTCGCCCGACTCGGAGGAAAACGCTTCGTGCAGCAAATGATCGAGGATCCGCGTGTTGCGGCCGGTCCGCTGGCTCAGTTCCCCAGCCAAAGCCATGGCATCGGCCTGGGCATCCTCGCTAGCCCATCCCGATGCCAAGAGGAACTGCCGCAGATCGGCTGCGTCCTCGGGGAGCGTTTCGGTGTCTTGTTCGAAAATGATTTGCAAACGATGCTCGATGCGCCGCAGGAAGCGATAGTTGCCGTCGAGCACGCTGCGCTCTTGAGCGGTCAAGCAGCCGGTGCGCTCGAGGGCTGCGATCGCTTCGAGCGTATTGCCGTTGCGGACTTCGGGCAGCTCGCCACCGCTGAGCAACTGCAGGAACTGAATCAGGAATTCAATATCGCGCACACCGCCGGCCTGCGTGTTCACACCGGTCGGTCCGGGCCTGGTTTCCGCGACTCGCTTTTCCAAGCGGCGTTTGAGCGCGGCGATCTCGGTGATGTCCGAGCGACTGAGATAGCGACGATAAATCCACGGCTCGAGTTGCCGCAGGAATTCATCGGATAGCAATTCATCGCCCGCGACATGGCGAGCTTTGATGAAAGCCATCCGTTCCCAGGTTTCGCCTCGATCTTCGTAGTAGCGCACAGCGGCGTCGAAGGTGGCCACCAGTGGCGAGTCGGTCCCGTGCGGCCGAAGATCGGTCGCTACGGTATACGGAGCGGGCGGCTGGATATCGCCACTGAGCAATTGCACGACGCGTTTAGCGATGCGTTCGAAGTAATCGCCTGGCATGCCACCGCGTTGGCCGGCGGGCTGCTGTCGCATCGAGTGCATACCATCGCACAGGAACATGATGTCCAGATGCGGCGCGTAGCTCAGTTCGCTGCCGCCTAATTGTCCGTAACCAAGCACCGCAAATCGCGCAGGCTGGCCGTCGGCCCGCAGCGGCATGCCGAACCTGGCCAGCGCCTCGCGGCGAGCAGTGCTGACGGCCGTCTCGAGGATCGCTTCGGCGAGCACCGAGAGCTGCTGCGTGACGTTCTCGAGCGACAGTGTTCCGATGAAGTCGCC
>JBQCEI010000806.1:0-5078 GCA_051960375.1 Aureliella sp.
CAAGCGCTTGGCTCTTTGCGTTGCTGCGCTGGGCAAGATCGACCGGTCGATCGACTATCAATTCATTACCAGCGTCGGTGACACGCGGACGTACACGATCACCATGCAGCCACTGATCGAGGTCCAGGATCTGATCGTTCAATTGACTCCGCCCGAGTACACGCGCTTGGCCAGCCGCACCTTCTCAAACACCGACGTGTCGGTGCTCGAAGGCTCGCAAGTCCGCGTGACGCTCAAAACCAATCATCCGCTCAGCCAAGTCGAACTGCAGGTCGGGCCGAACGAAAAGTCGCTGACGAGGGTCGATGTTGCCAAAGGGGACGATCCTCGCATCTGGACTTTCATCTTGCCAAGCGATCAAGCGATTCGATGGCACTTTGCAGGCCGCGCCGAAGACGGAACACCGATGAAGCCGGTGCGCGGTCGCATGAACGTTCGGCACGATCAGCCGCCCACGGTCCAGTGGCAAGAGCCGTATGACGAGTTAAAGGTGCACATGCTGGCCGAAGTCCCGATGCAGTTGCAGGTGTCGGATGATTACGGTGTGTCGGAAGCCGGCATCGTGTTCCAGCTCGGCGAAGAAGAGTTCGTGCTGAAGCACTGGCCGGAGGAAGCCGATGACGAACCGCTCGCTACCGATGAAGGCGCCAGTGCTGACGGCGCCGGGGATGAACGTGCCAGCGATGAGCCCGCTACGACGCGACTTCGTCTGTCGGAAGTTCTCCCGCTGGAGTCTTTCGCGCTTTCGGAAAAAGATTTCATCGCCTACTACGCATTTGCCCGCGATAACCGGCCCGGAGCGACGCAACCGGTGGAATCGGAAGTGCGGTATATCGACATCCGCCCACTCAAGCAGTTTTACTCCGAGCTCGATGTAGAGCCGGGAATGGGACGCGGCAACACGCCGCCCGGGCTCGATGAGATCATCCGCCGCCAGCGGTTTCTGATCAATCGCACGCGCACGTTTTCGCGCTCGCCCTCATCGATCGGCCCCGATCGCATCGGCACGATCGAGCGCATGGTGGAAGGCCAAAGCGAGTTGGCCGACCTGACGCGATTTCTCACTGAGTTTCTGATTTCGAGAGGCAACGACGATACCGAATCGCTCAGTCAAGCCGAAGCCGCCATGTTGCAAGCGGCCGATTCCCTCGCCAGCGGCAACTTTGATACGGCCCTCGTGCAAGAGCAGAATGCGCTGCAATATCTCGCTGAAGCCCGCAAAGCGCTCGAGATTCTGCTGGCTCGCAAGACTAGTCGTCAGCAGCAGCAAGCGCTGAGTCGCTTTCGCCGCGAGATGCAACAGCGGCTGCGTCGCAAAGTTGAGACCGACGACAAATTGGCTGACTCGTTGCAGCAAATCGCTGAGGAACAAAAGCAACTGGCAATGGATGCCGAAAAGCTCGCTGAGGCTCCGCCAACCGCGTCGTCCGAATCGGGCTCCGCCAACGCGCCGGCTTCCGAACCTCCCTCCAATCCCGAGGCCAGTGAAGAAGCTGCAGCAGGTGGTGATGCAAAATCAGAAGAGGTCGATCCCGGCGAGCAGCTGCATGCTCGTCAACAAGAGCTCTTGGATCGCTTGAGTGAAATCGACTCGGCGCTCAGCGACGATGTCAAACGCTCGGAGTTGGCAAGCGAACGCATGCAGCAGGCGGTCGCGGCGATGGACGAACTGGTGACCCAGGCCGACCAAAAGAACTGGGACGAGCTGTCAACGGACGGCAAGAAGTTGACCGGTCAGTTGCGCGAGCTGGCCGGCCACATCGGCGCGCTGGCCGAGCGCGAAGCGGCCCAGCGCGTCGCGACGATCCGCGACATGACCAGTTCGCTGGCGAACATGGAAGGAGAGCTGTCGGACGTGGAACTCTCCGCGATGTCGGCGGTGAACCAAAAGTCCGATTCGGCTGCCTCGAAGGAAATGGCCGCGAAAGATATGGGGCACGCAGATGCGGCTGGCGAAGATGGGGCTGCGATTGATCGGTTACGAACGAAAGCGGAAGGCTTAACCAGTCGCGTGCAGCAGCGGGCTGCAACTCTGGCCGACGTACTCGCGCAGCCGGCTGCTGCGGCCGACTTGGCGGGAGCCGAAGTGAATGACCAGTTGTTGCAATTCGCTCAGCAGCGCAATCTCGCCGAGAAGTTGGCCCAGTCGCGTGCTGCCGCCGGGCAGCCGAACGACGAGCGCGAGACCGCGGCCTGGAGCGATGCCGCGATGGAGCGCGCGACCGAGTATGCCGATGTCGCCGCGCAGCTCGAAGGCATGTATCGCCAGATGGTCATGCCGCGCGTGGAAAACTTGCGACGCTTGGAGTCGAAGGCCAGTGCGCTCGCCCAATTGATCGATCAGCAAATCAAAGAGCAGAGTCAAGAAGGCAAAGGGGCTAGCAAGAGTTCCGAAAAGCCGCTCGACGAAAAGTCGGCGGGGATGCTCCAGGAAGAACTGGAACGAGAACTGGCCGGCGCAGGGCTTGAAGAACTTGCCGACGAACTTGCCGGGCAAGACGAACCGAGCGAAGAGGAAGAAGCTGAGCCGATGGACGAGTCGGGCGACCGCATGGCTGAAGGCGCGCGCGTGGGAAGTCGGTTCGCACTGCATGCCTTGCGAGCCGTTCGGGGCCGGGTGATCCGAGTCGATCGCAAACTGCAAGAGATTCTGCGCGACTTGATCCTCAGCGAGATTTCAGCGGACCGAAATACCCCGGTGCCACCGGAATACAAAGACTTGGTCGACCGCTACTTTCGGTCGATATCCGGCGGCGCCGCCGCTGCGGCGGAGGTGACGAAGTGATCAGCCCGATGTTGCTCGGCGAACTGCGGCTGTCTTGGCTGCCGGAACATTCTGTCGCTACTTGGTATGCGATCATCGCAAGCTGCGCGTCGGTTTGGCTGGTGCTGCGACTGGGTTGGGGCCGTTCGTTGGTGAGGTTCAACTCGGCTCTATGGCTGCTGCGCGGTGTGGCCCTGGCGGCGGCAATTGCGATTGCGCTGGGACCGACGCTGGTCGACGAGATCCCGGGCGAAACTTCGCGGGCGAGCATCGTGTACTTGTTCGATGGCTCGCAAAGCATGCAGCTGGGCAACGAACAAACGCGCTGGCAACAATGCCTCGATTTTCGAGCGGCCGCCGAGTGCCAAGCCGGTAGAAACAATGCCGGCGATACGCGAGCGTTTCGCTTTGGACACCGCTTGATGCCGCTGGGTGATGAACCAGCGACGCGATCGCCCGAATCATCTGCTGCGGCCCATCCACCGGCTGCTCAGCTGACACCTGGTGCCGAGGTCACGCCAGTGGCCAGCGCGACGCCGCAGGCCGCGGGCAGTTCGATACCTCTGCCCGATGCTACCGACACACGTTTAGCCGATGCGCTCCGCCAACTGGCTTTGCAGGTGGACAACAAGCGGAGCGCCGGAGTCGTTCTGCTGTCCGATGGACGCGTGCGGGCGACCGAATCGGTTGAGCGGTTGGCCGAACATTTTGGCGAGGCGGGGGTTCCCATTCACGTCGTGCCGGTGGGCGAATCGGTTGGCTCGGGCGACGTGGCGATCGTGTCGATGGTCGCAGAACCGCGCGTGCGCAAGTTTACCGAAAACCAATTAACGCTCTTCCTGCGCAGTTTTGGCTTTACCGGAAAACGCACCGTCGTGCGCATTCTCAGCAACAGCAAGATTGGCGAGGCTGGGCCGACGACATTGGCTCAGTTGCCGATCACGCTCAGCGGCGGCGCACAATCGATATCGCTCAACTTTCGAGTCGAAGATCGCCCAGAAGATTTGACGGTGGTCGTCGATGCGCTCGATGGCGAGCTGACGGCGCGCAACAACAGCATCCAGACTCACATCGACATCGATCGCACGAAGCTGCGCGTGTTGTATATCGAGGGGGATGTTACCGCGGGCTCTTCATTGCTTTCCGCCTTCTTATCTTCAGGACTCATCCTGGGAGCGCGGCCGGCATCGAGCGCGCTGAACGTACGCGATGCGCTGCAGGTCGATGAAGACATCGAGTGCGTCGTGCTGGTAAACGGCGGCGATGGCCGTTATCGCCGAGTGTCGGCTGGATACGATGGCAGCAGCGGCCTTCCCAGCAGCCGAGCGGAATGGTTCGCTTATGACTGCGTGGTCTTCAGCAACGTTGCCCCCGATGTCTTGGAGCCGGAACAGGCTCAGCAACTTGCCAGCTGGATTGAAGGACGCGGTGGCGGGCTAGTCGTGACCGGCACCGCGGCGCTGCGCAAGGAAAGCTGGAGCAGCGATCATCCGCTGACCCCTCTCCTGCCAATCGCAGTCGACTCTCTGGAGGCCGGCATCGACCAGCGAACTGCGGTTGTGCCCACGCAGCGCCAACATCCCGTTTGGCGGTTGCGGCTCGAAGAAGGTCCCAACGATGCGCTGCTCGGTCAACTGCCGCCGCTGTCGGTTGGTGCTACGGGGGTCGTTGCCAAGGGCAATGCAGAGGTCGTGGCCGAGACGGAAGAACATCAACCGGTCATGGTTGCGGCGCGGGTCGGTCGCGGCCGCGTATTCTTGTCCACGGCAGACTTGGGGGGCAAATCGATCGAGGAACTGGGACTGAACTGGGGCCCGCAGCCCGAGCGCGTTGCCAGCAAGCTGTGGCGCAACATCGTGTATTGGGCCACCGAAGGTTCGTCGATCGGACGTCGCCGACTCGTAGCCGAATCGGACAAGCGTTTTTACCGGCCCGGCGAAACGATTACCATTCGCGCGACCGCTTACGATGAATCGGCTCGCAAGACCGACAAAGTCCGCGTGTGGGCGATGTTTGAACCGATGTCGCTGGACGATCCGTCGCTGTACTCGCCCGCCCTGTGGCCCGATGACGTGATCCGTGAAAGTGGCGAATCGGGCCCGCGCGTCGCCTGGGGCGAGGAACTGCCGCTGGTCTTCAATCCGGTCGAAGAAGTGTATACGGCTCGACTGATGCTCAGTGAAACGGCCGGATCAGCCGACAGCGGCATGCGCATCGAACTGACGGTCTACGAAGGGGACGAGTCGACAATCCCCGGCGACCACGGCACTCAGGTCGATAGCACATCGCTGGCAGCCCACGTGCTCAGCGATCC
>JBQCEI010000807.1:0-4410 GCA_051960375.1 Aureliella sp.
TATGCCAGTGTCTTCTGCTTCGAAGTTTCGAGCGCCCGAAGGGCTGGCAGGCGTTCCAACGCCACTCCAACGTCCACGGAAACTTTTGCAATATAGTCCGACATCGGAAAGCGATCGGGCCGATGATCGCTATCAACTTCGACAAAAGAGCCACTGGCAAAGCCAGTGCCACACCGGGAAACGCGCAACTTCAAAACTTACGCGTCGGGTTACAAGAATTGTGCAACTTCAAAACTTAACGCGTCGGGCTCCAAAAGTTTCCCAATGCATAACCGTTTGGTCATGCGAGGCGCGGTACTTGCAACGCTGGTTGAAGCAGAATATTTGCTTCCCACTCTAGGAAAGGAAACGCCATGACGCACCAAGAATTTCAGTCGTGCATTCAGGCGTGCATCGAGTGCGCGCAGGCTTGTGAGCACTGTGCGACCGCATGTTTGAGCGAGCGCGACGTCGCCAAAATGGCCCCGTGCATCCGTCTGGACCGCGACTGTGCCGGGATGTGCTGGCAGGCCGCGGCCTTCATGAGCCGCGATTCGCAGTTTGCGCAAGAGCTGTGCCGCGTATGCGCCGACGTCTGCGAAGCTTGCGGCGCGGAGTGTCGCAAGCACAAGATGGATCACTGCCAACGCTGTGCCGATGCTTGCGAGCGGTGCGCCGAAGAATGTCGCCGCATGTCGCACGCGACCGCCTAAACTCGTTCGTGCGTTTGAAGCGACCAGGATGGACCGAGACGGACCAGCCTGGTCCCTTCATTTTCCCTTTCCCGTATTCGCTTTTCTTCGCGCCTTCGCGTCTTCGCGTGAGTCCTAAATAAGACTGATTCGCCCGAAGCCGCGAAGCCGCGAAGAAGACGAGGGCGGTTACGAACGATCTTGACCTGTGCCGGCCAGCGGTCGACAATGAGACCATGGTTCGAGCACTCTTCTTTTTGTTGATCGCCTTCCGAGTTACCGTCTGCCCGGTCATCTGCGCCGCCGGCGGAGAGCTCGGCTTCTGCTGCCATGGTTGCGCGGCTGAGGCAGGTCAACAAGATCCCTGTTCGGAAGCGAAGACGGGGACTGGGCAGAACGAAGTAGAGGCGGCTGCACAGCCCGAGTGTCCCTGCTGCAGCGATCAAGACGGCCGCGGCTCTGAGGACATGCGCTCGGCCGAAGAACGATTCGTCAGCGACTGCGATCCAATAGCGCCGGCCGGCGAGGATGGCCTTTGCAATGGCGATTGCGCATGCAAAGTCTTGCCCGAAAAAGGGAAGAGTCAGATCGACTTGCACAGTTGCTTCGTTCTCGAGGGGTGGAACTGCGCCGGGGCAACCGCCGTTGCGATCAAGTCTTACCCGCCTTCTCCAATCCAGCTTCACGCCGCCAGCCCGCCCGCAGGCAAGGCGGTTCGCATCGCTTGCTGCTCTCTGCTGATTTGATGCCTGCGCTGCGGCTGAAGGCTGCTGCAATCTTGCGGTGCGCTTCGCACTGCTATTGGTAGTTCGACACGTCGACGCCTCATCGGCTCGCGAGTGGTGTCGACAAATTAGGGCGGGTTCTGAAGATCCCTCACCCCCCAGCCCCCTCTCCCCGAAGCGGGGCGAGGGGGAGCGAAGAAAAGTTCTGCGCTTGCCTCGTTGAAGCGCCGGCTGATGCATTCCAGCGTTTGATAGCGCATATCTCGAGGAGCCGATCCATGAGCAAGAGCACCCTCACCACACCATCGCCATCGCTCGAGCGCGTCGGCGAGCGATCGGGCAAAGCGCGCCGTCCCGGCTTGTTGGCGAGAGCCTCTGCGGCTGCGCGAAGTGGCCTGAGCACGTCGCTCGTGTTGGCCGCCTTGGCTGGTGTCTTCTACGTCGGTCATCAATATCAGTGGCAGATGCCCAAGTTCAGTACGTTGATAGGAAGCAAAGCGGCTGCGGTCGACGACTGGTGCAAGGAGCACAACGTCCCTGAGTCGATTTGCGTCGAGTGCAATCCGAAGCTAATGCCCAAAGAGCCCGACTATGGCTTCTGCCTGGTGCATGGCGTGCACAATTGCCCGATTGAACATCCCGATGTCGCCCAGCTCAAAGAGCCGCCCGCGCCGATGCTGCTACAGGCCGCGGCGACTCGCGCAGCGGCTGCGCTCGCGACTCTGCCGCGCAAAGAGAACAACAGTCGCTGCAAGCTTTACCAGTCCCGAATCCAGTTCGCCTCGCTCGAGTCGGTCGAGCAGGCGGGCGTCGAAGTCGATCTTGCCCAGCAAGGGCGAATCATCGAATCGATCGCGGCCGGCGGCGAAATCATCTACGACCCGACGCGCAAGGCCAGCTTGGCTTCGCGGCAGCCTGGCAGCGTATGGACGATCGAAAAGAATCTCGGCGATCAAGTGAGTCGCGGCGAAGTCCTCGCGGTGATCGACGCCAAGGCGGTCGGCGAAGCGAAAACGCAGCTCTTGCGAGCCTTGGCCGAAGAGAAGCTCCAGCAACAAAACGTCCTTCGGCTGGAGCAAGCTCGCGACGCCATTTCCGGCGCAAGATTGCTGGAAGCTCGAGCTGCGCTATCCAAAGCGATCGCCGATGTGCTGAGCGCCGAACAGACGCTACGAAACCAGGGAATTCCGGTTCGCGCCGATGAGCTTCGCAGTCTCGACGAACCGGCCGCGCTGCGCGAACTGCGCTTTCTCGGAATCCCGGAGCCAATTCGCGCGAAGCTCGATGAAGCGACGGCGACTGCGAATCTGCTGCCGATCGTTGCTCCGATCGACGGCGTAGTCGTGCGCCGCGACGTTTCGCTGGGTGAGGTCGTCGATTCGACGCAGGTGCTTTTCGAAGTCGCCGATACGCGGAACATGTGGCTGCAGCTGAGCGTACCGCTGGAGAATCTCGATCACATCGCGCTCGGCCAGAGAGTCCAGTTCACGCCCGATGGAAGCCGCCGCACCATCGAAGGGCATCTCGATTGGATCAGCACGACGGCCGATCCACACACGCGGATGATTCGGGCTCGCGCGGTGCTCGACAACACAGCCGGGACTCTGCGCGACCAAACGTTCGGTACGGGCAAGATCGTACTCCGCGACGAACCCGACGCGGTCCTTGTCCCGGAAAACGCGACGAGCTGGGAAGGTTGCTGCCAAGTCGTCTTCGTGCGCGATCGCCGCTACTTCGAGAAGGGCAGTCCCAAAGTCTTTCACGTGCGCAGCGTGCGGTTGGGGGCTTCGCACAGCGGCATGACCGAGGTGATCGCTGGTTTGCTGCCCGGCGAAGTGATCGCCACCAGCGGCAGCGACGTGTTGCGGGCTCAGTTGCTCAAGAACGGACTGGGCGCAGGCTGCTGCGAGATGGATTAGGAGTCCCGACATGCTCAACTGGATCATCGACTTCTCGCTGCGTCATCGCCTGGCCGTGATTCTCGGCACCTTAATTTTCGCGGTCGGCGGCGCGTTTGCGCTCGAGCAGCTCGACATCGACGCGTTCCCCGATACGACGCCGGTTCAGGTGCAAATCAATACGAACGCGCCGTCGCTGTCCTCCGAAGAAATCGAACGCCAAATCACTTTCCCGGTCGAGCAAGCCATCAGCGGCTTGCCGGGACTGCAAGTCATGCGCTCGATCTCGAAGTTCGGCCTATCGCAAGTGACGGTGCTGTTCGAAGACGACGTCGATATCTATTTCGCTCGACAACTGATCAACGAGCGCCTGGCCGCGGTCGAGCTGCCCGCAGGAATCGAGCGCCCGCAGATGGGCCCCGTTTCGACGGGCCTGGGCGAAGTGTTTCATTACGTCTTGTCGTACGAAGGCATCGATTTTTCCAAGATCGACGAAGCCGAACGCACGGCTCGTTTGACCGAGCTGCGAACGATTCACGACTGGGTCGTCAAACCGCAACTGCGATCGGTACGCGGCGTCGCCGAGGTCAATAGCTGGGGCGGCTATGAAAAGCAGTACCAGGTCCGCTTGGACCCCGATCGGCTGATCAAGCACTCGTTGACGTACGAGCAAGTTGCCGGCGCGATTGCGGCCAACAATCAAAACGTCGGCGGCGGAACGATCAACGACGGCAGCGAACTGCTGTTGGTCCACGGCGTCGGCCGCACGGTCAATCTCGAGCAGATCCAACAGATCGTTATCACCGCGGAAGATGGAGTGCCGATTCGCGTTCGCGATGTGGCCGACGTGCAGATCGGTCACGAGATCCGTCGAGGTACCGTCACAGCCGATGGACGTGGCGAAGCGGTGTTGGGCCTGGGCTTCATGCTCATGGGCGAGAACAGCCACGAAGTGACTTGGGCGCTGAAGCAAAAGATCGAGCAAGTCCAATCGACATTGCCCCCCGGTGTTGTGCTGACGAGCGTCTACGATCGCACCGAGCTGGTGGACCATGTGATTCACACGGTCCAAAAGAACTTGTTCGAAGGCGGTCTGCTGGTGATCGCGGTGTTGTT
>JBQCEI010000808.1:0-2202 GCA_051960375.1 Aureliella sp.
GTACGCCACGACACAGTGCACCGGTCGATGCTCGGTAGTGCGGAGCGAAGCGTGGTAACAGATTTCCAGCAGCAGCTGCAAAACGGGGGCATCGGGCAACCCGGCCTCTCCAACTGCTGGAGCTGCCTTCCAACGATTCTTGACGTCGCCGATTAAGTCATTGGGAAACGCAAAACTCTCCATCGAACTCTCCGCCGCAAGAACTGATCAGAATCCTCCCAGTCGCCATAGCTTGCCTCCCGGGAGGACGGCGGCTCGGTTTTAGAGCCAGGCCGAATAAATGACCGTGACAATTGTGCTTTCGGCATCGAACCAACCATCGAATCAGAATAGTCGGGTTCACGCGAAGCCGCGAAGAAGACGACTAGGACAAGTGCATTACGCGGCCCTCTGTAGAGCACAAGCTCGAGCGTGAGTCAGAGGTCGTCGAGGTGGACGATGAGCACGGTGGCGAATAGCTCTCAGCGACGCCCCAGGGCTTTCTTGATTCGTTAACCGGCTTCAAATTCGCAGATCAGTTTGTCGATTTGCAAGGCTGCCGTTCGACGAAGTAATAAAGGGCAGGGGAGAAGTGCGTTGTTCTCGGTCGCTGACCGTCGACGAATTGCGCTGACGCCGACCTGGATCGACCCTTGGCCGCAAAAAGCGGTTGACGACTCACGCAGTGGATGGGCTCATCTTGAAGGAGAAGCGACATGGCCAAGCCAGCGAAGAACACGATTTGCCTTTGGTACGATGGCGGCGCTGAAGAGGCGGCGCGGTTTTATGCGAAGACGTTCCCCGATTCGTCCGTAGGCGCGGTGCTTCGCGCACCGAGTGACTATCCCGCCGGGAAGAAAGGGGATGTTATCACGGTCGAGTTTACGGTGATGGGAATTCCCTGCCTCGGGCTCAATGGCGGACCCGGCGTCGAGCACAACTGGGCGTTCTCGTTTCAAGTTGCCACTGCGGACCAGGCCGAAACCGATCGCTACTGGAACGCGATCGTCGGCAACGGCGGCCAGGAGGGTGAGTGCGGCTGGTGCAAGGACAAATGGGGACTGTCCTGGCAGATTACGCCGATCGCTCTGACGCGAGCGATCGCCGATCCCGATGCGGCGGCCGCGCAGCGGGCTTTTGCTTCGATGATGACTATGAAGAAGATCGACATCGCGGCCATCGAAGCGGCCCGCCGCGGCTGAGAAAAAGGGATTTGTCGCGGTGGTTATCAGGACTTCCAATCTGGCACTCGGCTCTACTTCAGTTTCAGGACCTCGCAAAGTGGCACGCCTAATCGTTTCTGGCTTTACGATCTCCCTCGACGGCTACGGCGCAGGGCCGGATCAGTCTTTGGAACATCCGCTCGGCGTTGGCGGCGGGCGCTTGCATGAGTGGTTGGTAAACACGCGCACGTTCAAGCGCACGCATGGCGGAGATGGTGGCGAGGTCGGCATCGACGAAGACTTCGCCGCTCAGAGCATGACAGGGATCGGGGCGTGGATACTCGGACGGAATATGTTCGGCCCGATCCGGGGGCCGTGGCCCGATGAGTCTTGGCGCGGCTGGTGGGGCGACAACCCGCCCTATCACGCGCCTGTGTTCGTTCTCACGCACCATCCACGGCCGCCGCTGGAAATGGAAGGAGGGACGGTCTTCCACTTCGTCACCGAAGGGATTCATGCGGCGTTAGAACGCGCCCAGGCCGCCGCAGATCGCGAGGATGTTCGCCTCCTCGGGGGCGTGGCTACCATTCGCCAATATTTGCAAGCTCGCTTGGTTGACCAGATTCATTTAGCCGTGTCGCCGACCTTGCTCGGTTCCGGCGAGCATCTGCTGGCGGACCTGGACTTGCCGAAGCTCGGCTACCGCTGCATGGAATGCGTGCCCAGTGCGAAGGCGTCGCATTATGTCCTGGCCCGGACCTAGAGAGCGGTGGTAGCCAGATGCGACTTCATGAACACCGGCGAACAATGCGAGCGATTCGATGTCTGCAGTGAGACAGCTCTGGAGGTAGTCGCCAAAGCCCGGCGACTGACGCTCGTAAAACCAGTATCCTCCAATGAGGTCTTCTTCGGCGTCCGGTGTCGTCACTTGCACTGGCTGGCGTCAGCCTTACCCCTAGTCAATGTGCTGCGCCCCCAGCAGCTCGACCATCGCGCGACCCATCGCTTCGCCGACGTCCATGTAGACCTCAGCTTTGCCACCATAGTGACCGTTGCCGCT
>JBQCEI010000809.1:0-4296 GCA_051960375.1 Aureliella sp.
GTTCGTTGATCAAACAAATCGCTCTGCTGAGCGACGACAAGATGCTGCAGCGCTTCGTCCCTCGCCCCATCATCAAGCCGCTGCGCCAAAAACTGCAGGCGCAGGGCTAGGATGAAGAGATAGGAAACACAGAGACACAGAGTTCACGGAGGAATCGCTTCGTGTGCCACTTCCTTAGCCAGTGTCTTCTTTTTCGAAGTGTGAAGCCTCGGCACGAAAGGCAATCGTTCTAAGGCATCTTGTTGAATTTGCTAGACATTGGGAAGCTGCATGTCACTTACAGCTTTTAACTTCGGCTAGAAGAGCACTGGCTTGGGCCAGTGGCACACGAAGTCCAACGGCTGAGATAACCCCTAGAGAGATTTGAAGGCACCGCAAAACGCATGACTTGCCGTCTCGATCAACTGGCCCAGATCGCTTATCGTCCTCAATCGCCGCAGAGCTACAGCCCGAACATCGGCATGATTGGCTGCGGGGGCATTTCGCATCACCACTTGCGAGCCTATGTCAACGCCGGCTTCAAAGTCACCGCCTTGGCGGATCTCGACAAGTCGCGAGCCATCTCGCGTCGCAATGATTTTTATCCCGACGCGCTAGCCACCGACGATTTCCAGCAAATACTCAGCGACGATTCGATCGAAGTCGTCGACATCACGACGCACCCGCTCGAGCGTGCGCCGCTGATCGCTGCCGCTCTGAAAGCGGGTAAGCACGTGCTCAGTCAAAAGCCGTTCGTGCTCGATCTCGACGTCGGCCTCGAACTGGTCGAGCTAGCCGATAAGTGCGGCCGCTACTTGGCCGTCAATCAGAATGGTCGCTGGGCGCCGCACTTCAGCTATGCGCGGCTAGTCGCCCAGCAAGGACTCATCGGCGACGTGTTCGGAGCGCACATGTCTTGCCACTGGGATCATCGCTGGGTGCGCGGTACTCCGTTTGAAGAAGTCCGCCATCTGGTGCTCTACGATTACGCGATTCACTGGTTCGATATCTTGCGGTGCTTTTTGCCCAAGAGCACCGCGCTGCGCGTGTTTGCTTCCACTGCGCGAGCGCCTGGTCAGGATCTCAAACCGAACTTGCTGGCTCAAGCGGTGATCGAATTCGATCACGCTCAGGCCACGCTGGCGTTCGATGCCTGCGTGCCGGCTGGATCGCTGGAACGCACGTATCTTTCCGGCACTCTGGGGAGTCTGGTCAGCAGCGGCTCGGGCAACCAGGATCAGCGGGTCACGGTCAACTTGCCCGAAGGACTGTGGACTCCGTCGCTCCAAGGCAAGTGGTTCCCCGACGGCTTCCAAGGCACGATGGGCGAACTGCTGTGCGCGATTGAGGAGAAGCGTCAGCCGACGATCAGCGCGGCGGACAATCTTGAGAGTTTAGCGCTGTGCTTTGCAGCAGTCGCCAGCGCCGACAGCGGCCTGCCCATCCGCCCCGGCCAAGTCCGACAGTTGCCCGTTTGAGTTTTTACCGCGGAGAGATTCATCTCGTTCCCAGGCTCCGCCTGGGAACGCACTGGTCTTCGAGGCTCTGCCTCGCCGCACCCGGCAGAAAGGCAAGCCGCTGAGGCAGGTTCCGATGAGGCAGGTTCCTTGGGAGGCAGAGCCTCCAAGACATTGCGTTCCCAGGCAGAGCCTGGGAACGAGCCGTCAACTATGCCAAGGCTTGTTCGACGCGGTTGATGATGTTCTGTTCGTTGTGGCTGATGCTGCCGAACCCGAACAGGCCGCCATTGGCTTCGGCGACGTCGCGGACTTGCCTGACGAGGCTCTTCTGAAAAGTCTGACGGGCTTCGCCATCGAGCGACATCGCGAGCGTCTTGGCGTACTCGACCCAGGTTTCGAACAGCTCGTGCGAAGGCCGTTGAGTCAGCCAGCCTTTGAGCAGATCGTAGGCGGCCTCGCCTTGGGTGATACCGGCTTTTTCGGCAGCCGCGATCACGCGGTAACGCTCGTTGTCATCGATCCGGTCATCGGCCCAAGCCACCGCCACCAGCGGCACCAGACGCAGCGCCGCCAGCGATTCGACCGAGATGTTCAAAGCGGCGATGTCGCGGCACACTTTTGCATCCGTCAATCCCGTCAAGCGCTGAATGGCGTCGGCACGCTGTTCGGTGGCCACCTGTTCGTGCAGCTTGGTCATGAGCTTATGGTCGACGTCTCTAAAAAAGCTCTCTTCAAGCTGGAACCATTTTTTCGGCGAAGTCTCAGCCATAAGGCCCTCTAGATGCTGGCGGTGCGGATGCTGGCAAGGTTGTTTTCCATTGCAAATCGAACTGCAAGACGCTTGCCGTCAGTGGATATGATAAGCTTGCCCGCCGAGCCGGCAACGGGGAGGGGCAGGCTTCAGGCTTCAGTCTTCAGGCTTCAGGTCGTATACATCAGCCGGCACACGGTAGCGTCCGGTTTCTGCTGCAAACCGCGGGCTACCGCCCGGCGGCTAATCCTGACGCCTGAAGCCTGACGCCTGAGGCCTTGCATGCTAAACTGTTCAGCTCGGCTGTTTGCAACCACTGGGGTTCAATGAATGCGCTACGTAAAACTGGTGGCTCTGCTCGCGCTGTTGTTGGTCGCCGGACTGGTGATTGGGCAGAACCTGGAGCCGGTCAAGACGAACTTGCTCGTGCGCTCGCTGGAAATGCCGCTGGCGGCGCTGCTGGTCTGCACGCTGCTGATAGGCTATGTGTTAGGCCTGCTGACCACCGCGCTATGGAAAGTTCGCTCATGGCGTGCCCAAGCTTTGGCGGCCCGCCACCAGGCTGCCAGCGCGAAGCCGGCGGAAAGCAATCAGCATTAGCCGCAGGGCGTTAGCCCTACTGACCAACATCTTCTGGGGAACCGAAATACCTAGGAGTAATTCATGTAACCCGACGCGTAAGCGAGGGACGAATCCGCCCTAAAGGCCCGCTGTACTTTTTCCTATTGCAGAGGGGCAGCCTCGGAAGACACACAATGTGCTGTCAGCCTTTGCGGCAGGTTCGTCCCTCGCTTACGCGTCGGGTTACAAGAAGATCGCAGTCCCTCGCTTACGCGTCGGATTGCAAGAAGATCGCATCGGTGTTTTCAGACACTGTTCCGGTCGCGCGAGCAAACCGGGCGCTGACGTGTGCCGGCTAATCTCGGACATCCAGGAAACGATTAGGGAAGGTCGACGCTACCAATAATGGATTTTGTCGCATTCGATTTCGAGACGGCCAACAGTCGCTCCGACAGCGCTTGTCAGTTGGCAGCCGTGCGAATCCGCGCCGGTGAAAAGGTCGCCGAGCGAAGTTGGATGATTCGGCCTCCGAACGCGTATTTCTCGCGTCGCAACATCGCCGTCCACGGCATTCGCCCCGAAGACGTCGTCGATGCTCCGACGATGGACCGCGTGTGGCCGGAGTTCGTCGAGTTCATCGAGGGGAACATTCTGGTGGCCCACAACGCGGGCTTCGACATGCGAGTGCTCGTCGCCAGCCTGGCCGCGTTCGACATCGCTTGTCCGCATACCGAGTTCTCGTGCACGCGGGCCATCGCCCGCCGCGCCTGGCCCGGCCAAAGCCGCTATGGGCTCAAGCCGCTGGGCAACTGGCTGGGCATCGAGTTCCGTCATCACGATGCGCTGGAAGATTCACGCTGCTGTGCCGAGATCGCTCTGGCAGCCGCGCGGACCGTCGAAGCCGACAGCTTCAGCGAGCTTGAAAAGCGCTTGCGGCTCTCCCGTGGCCGATACAGCCTCGGACGCGTCAGCGGCCCGAGAACTTTGTCCGGCCGAGCCCGGTTGCCGATGCGCATGCATGCGATCGCCGACGCGAGAGCAGCTGCGCCGGCGCTGCCCACGGCTGCAGTTGCTGCAACTGCCCTTCCTGCTACTGGGCCGTCTACTGCCGTCCCGTCTGCTAATGGGTTCGGAGCTGTGCCCAGCGCAGTGCCGGCGCCGTTCAGTCGCACGCCGGGGCGCATGCCAAGCCGCGGTCAGATCGATCCCTCAGCTGTGCTCCAAGCCGCCGCGGGCAGTCGGCCGTTGGCCTCGAAGCGCATCGTCTGCTTGGGCACTCTGCGCGGCTTGTCGCAATCGGAAACGCAGCAGCTGATCGAAAGGCTCGGCGCCGTTTGCCAGGCTCAGATCGGCGCCGATACCGACTACGTGATCGCCTGCGGCGGCTTGTTGCTCGACGAAGCGCAGCAAGTGATCACCGATTCCCAGCCGCAAGAAACCGCTACGATTCGGCTCCTCAGCGAACGCCAATTCCTCGCCCTCCTCCCCGGCGGCAAAGCCGCAGTCCGCTGGTAAACAGTTCGCAGAATCCCTCTTCCTGTCTGT
>JBQCEI010000810.1:0-4252 GCA_051960375.1 Aureliella sp.
GGTTTGACAGTCGCGTGCGCGCGATGCCACGACCACAAATTCGACGCCATCAGCGCCGCCGATTACGCCAGCCTGGTCGGCATCCTGCAGAGCACTCATCGGACGTACGCAGCGGACGACGCGGGCGGCAAAGTCGCCGCGCATAACCGCCAGCTCGAAAAACAGATTCTCGAGCAAAGTCGCGCTGCGGCGGCCAGTTGGCAGACCGAGCACACTTCGACGGACGAGTTTGAGAGTTGGATCGAGCAAGTGGTCGCGCGGCTGCGCGAGAATCCGGGCGCGAGCCGCAAAGCGATCGCGATCGATCACCCGCTCTTTCCGTTGCTCGTGGTGGCAGAAGCAGAATCGTCAAAAGCAGAATCGCCGGAAGCAGAATCGCCGGAAGCCTTCGCAGCCAAGCGAGTCGCCGCAGCTGCGAAGTTGCGTTCGGCCGCTGAAGCGTATCGCAGCTGGGAATCCGACAGCCCGCTCTTGGCCGACTTCTCGGCGGGCTTGCCCGAGGGCTGGTATGTCGAAGCCGCCGACCCGCGCGTGGCCGAGCGGGCAGTCGCACCGCAGGGTTGGATGCTGCTCGATCCGGCCGGACCGCTGCCCGCGCGGCGGGGCATCTTTGCCAGCCACGGGCTTGGCAAGCGGCAACAACTCTCGCTCCGCTCCCCCACCTTTCCGCTGACGCATCGGTCGATCGCCATGCGCATGCGCGGCAAGTCGGCTCAGTCGTCGATCGTGGTCGACAACTACTTCATGACCGAATTTCACGGATTGCTCTTCGGAGATCTACGCAAGCCGATCGACCAGCCGCTCGACTGGGGCTGGGTCGTGCACGCTGGCGACCTCAACAAGTACTTGCAGCATCCCACTTACCTATCGATCGACGATGACGAGAACAGTTGGTTCGAACTGAGCCAAGTGCGGCTGTGCAACGGGCCGCCACCGCCCCAGCCGCATCCGGCTGCACTGCACCTGCTGGACGCTCAAGATGCGGACGCTCGCGAGTTGACGGCCGATCAGCTAGTGCACCGATTGGCGAGCGATCTGCATGCGGCAGCGCAGTCGGTGATGCACAATCACGCCGGTAAGAAGCAAGAGAATGCGGACCGAGCCTGCAATTGCGATCAAGCGGCCAGCATCGAACTGCTGCGAGCCGCGTGGCTGGAGGGAGAGCGACTGCAGTTGCCGCTGCCCCTTCCGCGCATCGATCGCGCAGAGCTTGAAGAACTCGAGGCCAAGACTCCCGAACCGGTGCGTTTGATCGCCGCTCACGAAGGGACGCCGCGCGATGCCGCGCTGGCCATTCGCGGCAATCCCCACCAGCACGGCGAAGTGGTGCCGCGTGCCGATTTGCAGGCCCTCGGCGGCGAGCGTTTCGACGAGCACGCTTCGACTGGCCGCGCCGAACTCGCAGCCAGCCTCACCAGCGGCAAACATCCGCTCGCCGCACGCGTAATGGTCAATCGCGTTTGGCTGCACTTACTCGGTCAAGGTCTGGTCGAGTCGCCCGACAATTTTGGCTTGCTCGGCGGCCGGCCCAGCCATCTCGAATTGCTCGATCAGCTCGCGCTGGAGTTCATCGAGCATGATTGGTCGATCAAGTGGCTGGTGCGCGAGATCTGCCTCAGCCGCACATACCGGCTGGCTAGCCTGCCGACGACTCAGCAGCGCGAGAGCGATCCGACGGCTCGCTTTCTGAGCCATCGCACCGTGCGCCGCTTGAGCGCCGAGAAATTGCGCGATTGCATGCTGGCCATCAGCGGTTCGCTCGATACGGCGGCAGGGGGCGAAAGCGTCCGCGTGCATTTGAAACCGCAAATGACCGGCCGCGGCCGACCCGGCCAAAGCGGTCCGCTCGACGGCGCCGGCCGACGCAGCATCTACCTCGAGATTCGCCGCAACTTCCTCGATCCTTTCCTGGTCGCTTTCGATCAACCACCGCCAGCGACGACCGTCGGCCGACGCAACTTGTCGAACGTCCCCGCACAAGCCCTCAGCATGCTCAACGATCCGCTAGTGCATGAACTGGCCCAGCGCTGGAGCAAGCGCGTGTGCGCTCAGCATGATTCACATCAATCTCGCATCGAAGCGATGTACTGGAGTGCATTTTCTCGCGCGCCCAGCGCCGATGAACTGGCCGCTTGCCTGCACGAGCTCAGCGATGTCGATGCGAACAGTCCGGCAGCCCAGACCCGCGTGGCCGAGCTGGCGCACGTGCTGATGTGCACCAAAGAGTTTCAGTACCTAAGGTAGTCCTTATGTCTTACTCGTTCCCAGGCTCCGCCTGGGAACGCACTGTCTTGGAGGCTCCGCCTCCCTGCGTGTGGTTAGGCGTGAAGGCGGGTTCGGCGAGGCAGAGCCTCGAAGACATTGCGTTCCCAGGTAGAGCCTGGGAACGAGGAAAAAGCAAGAAGAAAATAAAATCATGCGACAGCTTCGCTTGCCAACAAATTCGTATCCGTGTGGACGTCAGCGGCGGTGCGGCTCGCGGCGGCAGTGGCTCCAGCAGGCGGCGTGTGGGTTCGGCTCGCTCGGTTTGATGGCACTGCTCAGCAAGCAGGCGACCAGTGCTCAAAGCAAGGGTCGCCCGAGGCTGCTCAGCACGCTGCATCATGCGCCGCGGGCCAAGCGAGTCATCTTCTTATATATGGATGGCGGGCCGTCGCAGATCGACACTTTCGATCCCAAGCCGCTGTTGGCCAAGTACCACGGCCAGCCCTTTCCGATGAAGGCCGAGCCGACGCAGTTCGACAACAACGGCGCCACGCTCCAGTCCCCTTGGCAGTTCTCGCAGCATGGCCAAAGCGGGCTTTGGATCAGCAGCCTGTTCCCGCATCTGGCTCAGCATGCCGACCGCTTGGCCGTCGTTCGCAGCATGACCAGCCAGTTCTCCGAGCACACCAGCGCGAACTATTTTTTGCACACCGGGATCGGCATGGCCGGGCGGCCGAGCATCGGCGCATGGCTCTCGTATGGACTTGGGAGCGAGAGCGATAACCTGCCCGACTTTGTCGTCATCAATGGCGGCCTGACGCCACCGGGCGGCCAGGAGAATTTCGGCAGCGGCTTTTTGCCCGCAGCGCATCAAGCGAGCTTGTTCACGCCCAGCGCCGCGCCAATCGCCAATCTCGCTCCACCGACCCAGGCACCGGCCGAGCGGCTGGCACACAAGCGCCAGCTTCTAGAACGCCTCGACTCGCAGTATCTCGATGCAACGGGCCATGCCGATGCGATTGAAAGCGCGATCTCGAACTTCGAGCTTGCTTATGCGATGCAGGGCTCGGTGCCTGAAGCGGCCGACTTCGCCAGCGAGAGCGAAGAGACGCTGCGGCTGTATGGAACCGACAGTTCGAACGCGCCGACCGCTACCTTTGCTCGAGAGTGCTTGATGGCGCGGCGCCTGATCGAGCGCGGCGTGCGGATGGTCGAACTGACTTGTCCGTCGGTCGGCCACGATCGCTGGGACCAGCACAGCAATCTGCTCAAAGGACACGAAGAAAATGCGCGAGCGGTCGATCAACCAATCGCCGGTTTGCTGACCGACCTGGCTGCTCGCGGCCTGCTCGATGAAACGCTGGTCGTGTGGGCCGGCGAATTCGGTCGCACTCCGTTTGCGCAAGGAGCCAATGGCCGAGATCATAATCCGTTCGCTTTTTCGGTCTGGTTGGCCGGAGGCGGCGTGCGCGGCGGCATGACCTACGGCGAGACCGACGAGTTCGGTTACAAAGTGGTCGATTCTCCGGTCGAGATGCACGACTTGCACGCCACCATCTTGCACTTGCTAGGCATCGACCACGAACGCCTCACCTTCCGCTTCGGCGGCCGAGACCATCGCCTCACCGACGTGCACGGCCGGGTGATTGCAGATATTCTCGCGTAGCGGCATACCTTTTTTAACGCAGAGACGCAGAGGGATGCGCAGAGGACGCAGGGAAAGGAATGGATACAACGTTATCAAAATACGGTCACGTAGGCCGAAACGGCCTTAACTCAGGCGAGCCCCAAGCAAACCGATTGAAACACAAGTTGAACGATATAGAACAAGAAGAAACTCGTACCCGCGAAGATGGCCGTTCTGGTAACTGTTGCGGTCCCTTGGCAGAGCTGGCTTGCAACGTAAACTGCTGTAGCGGCAATAGGAGCTCCTGGGCAGATATAGTTTCCGGTGCCTATTACGCATACTGTCCAACTGAAACGGCCGATTCCAAGCGAAACCGTTGGCAGTAATATCAGCGTCTCTAAAGGCAAGCCCCACAGTATC
>JBQCEI010000811.1:0-6425 GCA_051960375.1 Aureliella sp.
TATTCCTTGAGCGCGGTGCGGACTCCAACCTCGGCGAGCCGATGGTTTCGGCTACTAATGTTCGGGATACAGAAGTGGCCTACGAGATATTCCGTTTGTTGCTCGAACACGGCGCCGATGTCAACCGTCACTACCACCAGGAACACCCCGATTATGCCTTCACGGTTTTAGACCGCGCGCGTAGTGACAAGATTCGCCAGTTGCTGCTCAGCTACGGCGCCAAAACCTCTGCTCAGTTATACTCGGCGCGCGGGCGTGATTGAGGCCGCGCTGTCGCGCTTGGTAAACTAACCAAGCGTTGATGTTGGCGGCAGCGACAGCGGAGGGCAATCGTATGTGGCGCGTCCTGGTGCTTGCGCCGCACCTGAGTCACCACGTCCAGAGATTGAGGCAGCAGTAAAGAACGCGCTTGGCCTGTAGTTTTTGTAGGAATATACGAATGCGTTGCTCGATTCCAACAATACTTGTCGATGCCCTTGCCGACGGGTCTTGGAAAAACGTCTCTCCTGATGTTTTACGCCGCTGTCTCGGCGACGACTTGGATGATTTGCAGTTATATGGAAATACAGACGTTATGGTGCGCTTGTCTGCAAATCTGGAGGAGGGAGGGTACGTTGACGATCCACAATTCTGCATGACTAGGGAAAAAGAGTCAGTATCGAACGATCCAAGGCTGAAGTTTCATTCTGCGCTTTTCATTGGTGGCTCTGTCATACCGGGAGATGACGTTTTCGTTGCAATAGAGCTGCAAGATGCGGCCGAATATGACCCGTCCGTATTGGTGTTTGATTGGCGAATGAAAGCCCCCCACCGATGGAGTGTGCGCGGGAAGCTAAGCGAACTCATCCGTGGAGTTAAGAGCCTATCCTCAAACCCCTGCCGCTGAGTAGCAGACGTATGCGCAAGCTAAGTGAAACATGGCTTCGTTGCGCTAGCAGTCGACCCCTCCGTTGCAATGACCCGGGGACACGGCACGTTGCTGGGTGGCACGAGCCAAGCTGCTAAAGGGTAGCATTGGCCGCATGGCCGGGCGCGAACTCCGCAGGCCACGCGCCTGCCGCTTCTGAACATTTGTTCTCGACCTAGGCTGCTTGGCACCCTTCGTCCCTGACCAATGAACGCTGTCCCAAGTTTGCCCTAGGGCTTAATGGCCCTGCAATGCTAGCGATCGCCGGTCAGGTCACGCCCCGGCGAAGTGCTGGTCTGATAAAAACTACGTGATGGTTTGGATAGCTAGAACCAAGTCTCGTTGCGCAGCGCAAAAGCACAGCGGCTCAGATTCGCCCCGGAGGGGCCGTCGTCAGTAGCCCGGGGCGGAAGCCCCGGGGACGAAGCAGCCCATGTCAATTTCCGCCGCGGAGGGTTTCCAGCTGTGGAGCGACCGATTGTGAAGTCTTACTTGACCGAAAAGTGGCTCGCCACCAAGTAGCGACTCCCTTAGTGACTTCGTGTCTTGGTGGTTCCTCCAATGCTTAGCTGACGATTTCGTGCAGCACGTTGCCGTAGACGTCGGTCAGACGGAAGTCGCGAGCGGCGTAGCGGTAGGTCAACCGCTCGTGATCGAAGCCGAGCAGGTGCAGAATTGTCGCGTGCAGATCGTGGACGCTCACCGGCCGCTCAACCGCTTTGAAGCCGAATTCGTCGGTCGCTCCGTAGACGGTGCCACCGCGCACGCCCCCTCCGGCCAGCCAGACGCTGAAGCCGTAATGATTGTGATCGCGGCCCAGCTGCGACTTGCCGTCGCCTCCTAATTCCACCGTCGGCGTGCGTCCAAATGCGCCGCCCCAGCAGATCAGCGTGTCGTCGAACATGCCGCGCTGTTTCAAGTCGGTCATCAGCGCGGCGATCGGACCGTCGATCTCTGCCGCCAGCCGGCGGTGATTCTTTTCAATCTCGCCGTGGTTGTCCCACGGTTGGCCCGCTCCGTGCCAGAGCTGGACATAACGCACGCCGCGCTCGAGCAAGCGCCGCGCGATGAGCGTCTGTCGCCCATGCACGCCTGAGCCGTACATGTCTTGGATGTACTGCGGCTCGCGCGAGATATCGAACGCATCTTCCGCTTCGCTTTGCATGCGGAAAGCCAGTTCGAAACTTTTGATGCGTGTCTCCAGTCGCGGATCGGTGCGAGTTTCCAGGTGGCGTGCGTTCATCTTCTGCAGCAGATCGAGCTGCCGTCGCTGAATCGCTGCGGTGGCATGCGGGCTGCGAATGTTCTCGATTAGTCGCGACAATTCGCGATGCTGCGAATCGACGAACGTGCCTTGGTAGACGCCGGGCAAGAATCCGGCTTGCCAGTTCTCCGCGTCCTTGATCGGATAACCTCCCGGGCACATCGCGATGAAGCCTGGCAAGTTTTGATTTTCCGGTCCGAGGCCATACAGCACCCACGCTCCGACGCTCGGTCGCGGCTGAACCGAGTCGCCGCAGTTCATCAGCATGAGCGATGGTTCGTGGTTGGGCACCTGAGCATACATCGAGCGCACGATCGCCATGTCGTCGATGTGCGCCGCCGTCTTGGCAAAGATCTCGCTCACTTCGATGCCGCTTGCACCGTACCTGCGGAACTTAAATGGTGACGGGAACGCGGCTCCGGTCTTGCGCTCGGTGGTCAGCGTTTGCGGAATCGGCTTGTCGGCATATTTGACAAGCGCGGGCTTCGGGTCAAAGGTGTCGACATGGGATGGCCCGCCGTTGAGGAAGAAATGAATGACGCGCTTGGCCCGCGGCGCAAAGTGCGTAGCCTTCGCCGACAACGCGTCGCGGGCCGGGGCATCGCTCCCTCGAACCAGTTCGTCGCCCAAGAGGCTTGCCAACCCCAGCGCCCCGAGTCCCAGGCCCGAGCGAGCCAGCATTTGGCGGCGACTAAAGATGTAGGAATCCATTTCGAAACTCCAGACTTCCTTGGTGTCTTGGTGGTTTCCTTCAGAATGATGGACCACCAAGACACCAAGAGCAGCCAATAGGGACTAATCGATGAATATGAGTTCGTTGCTCAGGAGCAGCACTTGAGCGAGCTGTTCCCATGGGTCGAGGTATTTGGGTGCGGGGCCGGCGAAGTCTTGCTCAGCTTGCCACTGGCCTGCTTCGCCGCCGGGCGCTGTCAGCGTCAGCTTGGGCGACCACACGAATTGATCGTTGTTGAGGTTTGCGTTGTAGTCGACCACGAAGTCGATCGCGTCCCCTTTTTGAACCGCGTACGACTCGATGTTGAAGTCGACCTGTCCGTTGTGCACGACCGACGATTGCAATACTCCACCGCGACTGGCGACGATCGTGCAGCGGATGCCGTCGCCGGCGGGGACTTCATGACGAGCGATGGAATGAATCGCGATGGTGCCATCGCGCGGAGCGATCCAGCGGCGGACAGCGGCGTGCTGCAGATCATTGCCAGCGTGGCCGCCGGTGGCAGTCAGCTGTACCCAGCCCAGTTTTGCATCGGGCCACTTCGAGCCCCCCTGCCAAGCGCTGCCATTGAAGTAGGGCAGCGCAGTAAAACCTTTTAACGCGCCGGCTTCTCGGTCCAGCTCGCCATAGCCGTATTGCCACTGGGCTGCTTCGGGACGCACTGGCGGCTCGTCGCTGGCCGGTTGCTCAAGGAACTCACGCGCGTTCGCTAGTTCAGTCTGGTCCGGCTCGCGGCCGAGCACCAATCGATACATCATCACAATTCGTTGTTCGGTCGAGGAATCACTTGCAGCGTCCTTCGACAAATGGGCCACGCCGCGGGCCATCGCGGCGGTGAAAGGATGATTCAGTCCGAATAGCGCTTGCTGCGGAACGGTCGTCTCGCTCCGCTCGGGCGTGTGCAGATCGGGATTGGCAAAGTCGAACACGCGGAGCACACCGGGGAGGAACTGACGATCGATCAGACCGTAAATGGTGCGCCGACGATTTTCGGGTCCTTCAAACAGCGGCGTCGCGCGGCCGCCGCGCCGCAGATCGAGCTGGCCAGCGATCGCCAGCCACGTATCGCGCTGCTGCTCGAACGTCAAACGCTTGGGCGATGCATGCCAGAGCAGGCGATTGTCGGGATCGAGCTCGGCCGCACGCTTTCGCATCGCCTCGCCGGCCACACCGGACGACGATTGACGATAAGTTGCCGAGAGCACCAGTTGCCGAACGAGCCGCTTGGTGCTTTGGCCGTTTGCCAGATAGTCGCGAGCCATCCAGTCGAGCAGCTCGGGGTGGCTCGGGTCGCCAGCCCGCAGCCCGAAGTCGCTCGGCGTGCCCGCGAGCCCTTGGCCGAACAAGTGCTGCCATACGCGATTGGTCCATACGCGGGTCGTCAGCGGATTGCGCGGATCGACGATCGCTTCAGCCAGCTCGCGCCGCCCGCTGCCATGTTCGAACGGTCGCAGCTCGATGCGATCGGACTGCTGCGGGAGTTGACCACCCGCTGCGGCGCTCGTGAGTTTGGTGCGAGATACGTCAGCGGAGCCACTCGCGCTTCGGCCGAGCTGCTCTGTTGGAGCCGAGGGAATCGTCGCTGCCGGAGCACAGAGCGCCGACAAGAACTGGCGCGTCACGCGGTCGCCGACCTGTTTGGGATTGCCTCGCTTAAATATGTGCGGCTCGCGGACCTGCTCGCGATCGACCAGGATGGTCGCCATCGCGGGCGCGTAGGGCGAATTGATGATCCAGCGATCGATCTCTCCTTGCAGCTTCCAGAGCGCCTCGCAGACGCTCGAAGGAAAGAACTGCTCGATGCTCACGATCTGTTCGTCGGGAACCGTGCACGGAGCATTGGGGCCTTCGAGAAACGCTCGCAGCTCATCGACGGCAGCTTGCTCGGCCGCGTCATGAATCTCGAGCTTGTCGATGCCGGCGAACAGTTCGCCGTAGCGGCGGGCGACTTCTTGCATCGACCCCGCCGGCGCGGCAAAGGCGCGAGCGACAAAGGTATTGATGCGCTCGGCGGGCAGTTCCGGCAACTGGGCGGTCAAACTCTCTGCGGCGCTTTCGAATTGGTCCGCCGGCAGAGCCTGATAGCGGCGCCAAACTTCGAACACGGCATCGCTGCGCTCGGCCGCTTCCAGCAGGTAGGCTTCGAAGCGCCGGACATGCGCCGGGACGAGATCGCTTGGGGCGATGATCACATCAAAACCTTCGGCCGGATACTTGTCGAGCTCGAGCTGGGCGAGCAAGTAATCGGTCAAGCGCTCGCGAACGCGCTGCGAAGCAGCGCTGCGCTCGGCGGCCAAGCGCTCAGAGTACGCCTGCTCGCGCTTGGCCAGTTCGGCTTCGAATTCCTCGATCGCCTTTTGATTCGGAGCGGCCGCGAGTGACTGCCCGTCGGCTCGGGGCGTGATGCGCACGCGCTGCTCGATGGAATTGTGGAACACGCCGTAGAGCGAATAGTAATCGGCCGTCGGGATCGGATCGAACTTGTGATCGTGGCAACGGGCGCACGCGACCGTCAGCCCCAGCAGCCCGCGGGTCACCACATCGATGCGATCGTCGATGATGTCATGCGTGACGCCGAGAAAGCGGCGGCCAACGGTCAGGAATCCCATCGCGGCTTGGGCTTGCGGGTCATCTGGGGCGATTTGATCGGCAGCCAGTTGCAGCAGGGCGAAGCGATCATACGGCATGTCATCACTCAGAGCGCGGATAACCCAGTCGCGATAGGCCGGGGCGTGGACGAAAAAGCGTTCCTCGCGAGCGTACACATAACCTTTGGTGTCCGAGTAGCGAGCGACATCGAGCCAGTGCCTGGCCCATTGCTCGCCAAACTTGGGCGAGGCCAACAGACGATCGACCGCTCGCTCGTAAGCATCGGGCTGCAGATCGGCGGCAAACTCCGCGAGTTGTTCGGCGCTTGGGGGCAATCCGCCCAGATCGTAACTGAGCCGCCGCAGTAAAACTTCTCGCGCAGCGGCGCCGGCGGCCCTGAGTTGGTTTTGCTCGAGCTTGCGAAGGATGAAGCGATCGATAGGACCAGCGGCCCATTCAGGCTGAGCGACGTCCGGAACCTCGGGCTCTGAAATCGGCTGAAACGCCCAGTGCTTTTCGGCGGCTAACTTCCGAGCATCCGGCGGCGCCTGTTGTCCTTTGGGCCACGGGGCTCCGATCTTGATCCAGTGCTCGAGCTTGGCGACATCGCCCTCGGCAAGCGGATCGTCCGGAGGCATCTTCAATTCATCTTGGCGACGCACCGCTTTGATCAGCAAACTCCGGTCGACTTCGCGCGGTACGATCGCCGGCCCTGAATCGCCTCCGCCCAAGAGGGCCGCCAGGGAGTCGACGCGCAGGCCGCCCGATTGTTCTTCCGCTCCGTGACAACTTGTGCAGCTACTAACCAGCAGCGGCCGGATATCGCGCTCGAAGAACTCGAGCTCTTCAGCGGTCGGTTCGGCAGCGGCCTTATTCGGTTCGCTGTCATCTTTACTGACTGCCTTTTTCGCATCGGCCGTCCATGGCAGCTT
>JBQCEI010000812.1:0-2118 GCA_051960375.1 Aureliella sp.
TTTTTTGGCCCTAGAACACTTGGCCGCACATTTCACACTCAAACTCCCAAGACCAACAAAGGGGAATAGCCCGGCCCACACTCGAAAAGCGAAACTTCAAAACGCGGTTACCAGTTCTATTAGTCCAACCGACTCGTTTGCCAGACACCCGAAGAAAGCACACCGTCTACCCATGGCCAAATTTCGCATCGCTGTTCTCGATCCGATCGCTAACGAAGGGATCGAGATGCTCAAGGCAGAACCCAATTTTGAGTTCGAAGAGCGCCACGGGCTCAAAGGGCCCGACCTGAAGAAGTTCTTGAGCGAAGTCGACGGGGCCATCGTTCGCAGCGGCGTGAAGATCACTCCCGAGTCGCTCGAGGGCAATCGCCGTTTGCGAGCGATCGTGCGGGCCGGTGTCGGCACCGACAACATCGACAAGGATGCGGCTACGCGGCTCGGTATCGTGGTCATGAATACGCCGGCCGGCAACACTCTGTCGACCGCCGAACATGCCTTCGCCTTGATGCTTGCTCTCTCGCGCAGCATCGCTCCGGCTTACCAAAGCCTGATCAACGGCAAGTGGGATCGCAAGTCGTACATGGGGACACAGCTGGCCGACAAGACGCTGGGCGTCGTCGGTCTGGGACGCATCGGTCGCGAAGTGGCTCTGCGGGCGCTTGCCTTCCGCATGCGCGTCATCGCTTACGATCCGTTTCTGACTGAAGAGCAAGCTCACAAGCTGGGCATCGAGCGCGTCGCGACGATTCCCGAGATGTTCCCGAAGGTCGATTACCTGACCGTCCACACACCGCTGACCAACGAAACGCGGCACTTGATCGGCATGAAAGAGCTCGATCAGCTCAAGCCGGGCGTGCGGTTGATCAACTGCGCACGCGGCGGCATCTACGACGAAGCGGCACTGGTCGAAGGCTTGAAGAGCGGCAAGATCGGCGGCGTGGCGCTGGACGTGTTCGAACAGGAACCGAACACCGACAGCCCGCTGTTCGGCATGCCGAACGTCGTCTGCACGCCGCACCTCGGGGCGAGCACCGAAGAAGCTCAAACGCAAGTTGCCATCGAAGGCATTCAGTTGCTGATCAACTTCTTCAAGACCGGTGAAATTCGCCACGCGGTCAACGCCGGTTCGCTCGATCCGAAAACGCTCGAATCGCTCCGCGGATATCTCGATGTGGCCTACCGACTGGGCCTGCTGCTCAATCAGTGGCACGGCGGCGCGATCTCGGCCTGTCACCTCAACTATCGCGGCGAAGTGGCCGATCGCGACACCAAGCTGCTGACCGCAGCGTTCTGCGCGGGCTTGCTCGAGCGGGCACTCGAGGAAGAAGCCAACATCGTCAACGCCGAGTTGCTGCTGCGCGAGCGCGGTATCGAACTGACCGACAACCGCAACCGCGAGATGGGCGCGTTCAGCTCGTCGATCTCAGCGGAAGTTCAAGGGGGCGGGCTCAGCGTGAAAGCAGGCGGAACTTTGTTCGGCCACAACATGCCGCGGCTGGTGTCGATCGATGATTATCGCCTGGAAGCGTACCTCGACGGCAACTTGCTCTTCTTTACGCACTCCGACGTGCCGGGAATCATCGGCCGCGTAGGCACGATCTTCGGTGAGCATCACATC
Source organism: Aureliella sp. (assembly GCA_051960375.1). Lineage (GTDB taxonomy): Bacteria > Planctomycetota > Planctomycetia > Pirellulales > Pirellulaceae > Aureliella. The sequence goes on from JBQCEI010000812.1 coordinate 1,619, forward strand.
AACATTGCGCAGATGGCCGTCGGCCGCGCGGGCGACAAACCGGGTGGCAAGGCGATCGGCGTACTGAACCTCGACAGCCAGCCGACGCCCGATGCGCTCAAGCAACTGGCCGCAGTGGACGCGATCGAACGCGTCCGCCCCATCGAACTCCCCGCCGCCGGCCAACTGCCCCCCTGGCTGCGGAGCTAAGAGAGTTTTTTACCGCGGAGACGCGGAGGAGCGCGGAGAGTGAAAAATCCTCTCCGCGCTCTCCGCGTCCTCCGCGGTGAAACTTCTTACAGATTGCCTTCGTCTTTGAGCAACTTGAACTCGACGGCGTCGACGAGGGCCATCCAGCTGGCTTCGATAATGTTTTCGCTGACGCCGATCGTCCCCCAGCTCTGTTGGCCGTCGGTGCTTTCGATGTTCACTCGGATGCGAGCGGCGGTTCCTTCCTGGCCGTTGACGACGCGGACCTTGTAATCGATCAAGTGCATCTTGGCCAGCTGCGGATAGATGTC
>JBQCEI010000813.1:0-5064 GCA_051960375.1 Aureliella sp.
GAACTCGGCGGCATCGGCGGGCGACGGAGGCAAGCCAGTCAGATCGAAAGCCAGCCGCCGCAGCAAACTCGTCGGGCTCGCAGAATCGACCGGCGAGAGCTCGAGTTCTTCCAGCCGCTTGAGGATGAAGGCGTCGAGCGGGCGAGCCGGCCAGCTTGCGTCCTTCACTTGCGGCGTGTCCGACTGGCGCATCGGCTGCCATGCCCAGTGGCTGCGGGCGCGGGCGACCAGCCAGTCGGGACCCGAGGCGGGCGTGGCCGCTTCCATTTCGGGCCACGGGGCGCCGATGCGAATCCAGCGCTCGAGCTTGGCTTGATCCTGCTTGCTGAGCGGTTTGTCGGGGGGCATTTCGAGTCCCTCGCCGCGAACCGCCTGCATCAGCAAACTCTCGTCGGGCTTGCCCAGTTCGATCGCCGGGCCGCTGTCGCCGCCAGCGAGAAGAAAATCGCGGCGGTCGAGTTTCAGATTGGCCTTGGGGGCTTCGAGTCCCGAGCTGTGGCAGCTTAGACAGTGCTCGGCCAGCAGCGGCCGCACTTCGCGCTCGAACCACTCGGTGGTTTCGGGCGGGATAGGAGCGGCCTCGTCCGCGCGAGCCAGCCCGCCAGCCCACATGCTGAGCCAACAGACGGCGATCACCCAAACAGAGACACGGGCCGTTGAGGCGAGGCGGGAGTAATGCATGAGCAGCAGCCGAAGGTGGGATTTGATTTTGAAATCATTTTTTACCGCGGAGGACGCGGAGAGGATTTTGTCGATTTCTCCGCGTTCTCCGCGTTCTCCGCGGTAAAAACGGCTGTTAAGCATTCCGATATTCTACCTGGCATCGGCCATGGCGGCCAACTGGACGACCGAGCGGTTCTGCTCCTTGACCAGGTAGTCGCGGCCATACTTCACGTTGACGTGATCCCAAGGCAGCTTGGCCATGACGTCGTAGGGCTCGTGCAGTTGCCGCTCGATGTCGATGTTGCAATCGGCCAGCGCCTGCCACCAGCGCTCGGGCTTGAGCATTTCGTTCCAGCCATCCATGCGAGCGCCGCGCTGCCAGGCCAGTTCGATCGCGTCGCAGGTTCGGCGGTCGCCGCGACTGATGACTCCTTCCAGCAGGCTGGTCTCGATGCTGTGGCACTTGATGTTGATCGCGCGGATCTTGCGGTGCTGCCAGAGATACTTGTGCGCCCACTGGAAATACTCGCGGCGCTGCATGCCGTTCCATTGATACGGCGTATGAGCCTTGGGAACAAAGTTCGAGACGCTGGCGGTGACTTTCGGGAAACGCCCCTTCTCTTCCTTGCCGATGCGAGCGATCGTCTCGGCCATTTCGACGATCCCTTCGAGGTCGACCGGTCGCTCGCCCGGCAGGCCGCATAGAAAATACAACTTGACGCTCTCGTAGTTGTTGCGGAAGGCCACGCGGCAGCCTTCGAACAAGTCGTCGTTCTTGATCTTCTTGCGGATCTGTTCGCGCATGTCATCGCGAGCGACTTCAGGAGCCAGCGTCAGACCGCTGCGGCGATCGTTGCCGATCAGTTCGGCGATCGAGCGCAGTTGTTCATTGACGCGGAGGCTCGGAATCGAGATGTTCACGCCGAGCGGATTGAAAACTTCTTTCATACGGGTGATCAATTCCGCAAAGTGCGGATAGTCGCTGGTCGAGAGCGACAAGAGGCTGATCTCGTTGAAACCCGTTTGGCGATAGCTCTCCAAGGCCGCATTCACGATCGTGTCGACCGTGCGGAACCGCAGCGGCCGCTTGATGACGGTGCTCTGGCAGAACCGGCATTGCCACGGACAGCCGCGCATGATTTCGATGGCGATGCGATCGTGAACGCACTCGATGTACGGCACCACCGGCGCAGTCGGCAGCGGAATGCCTTCAAGGTCTTGAATCACCGAAGGCTGAATCGTTTCCGGAACGTCGCTGCGCAGGCGGTTGTGCGCCACGATGCGGCCGTCGCGGTATTCGGGCTGGTAGAAACGCGGCACGTAGGCGAACGGCAATCGAACGGCCAGTTCGGCCAGGGCTTCTTCGCGCTGCCGCCGCCCGGCTTCGCCGCTGAGCCAACCGCCGTTTTCGCGAGCTTCATTGCGCAGCTTCAGCCACAGATCGCAGATAGCCGGCAGCGCCGGTTCGCCATCGCCCATGACGAAGCAATCGATAAACTCGGCCATCGTCTCGGGATTCTGCGTGCACGGGCCACCGGCCAGAATCAGCGGATCGGCCATCGTGCGACCCGCGCCGCGCAGCGGTATGCCGGCCAGATCGAGCATCGTCAGCACGTTGGGCGAAGAGATTTCGTACTGCAGCGAAAAGCCGATCACGTCGAATTCACGCAGCGGCGTGTACGTCTCGAGGCTGTAGAGCGGCACCTGGTAATGACGAAGTTGCTCTTCCATGTCGGGCCACGGCGTAAAGCAGCGCTCGGCGGCCCAGTCGGCGCGGGCGTTCATCAACGAGTAGAGGACCTGCAAGCCATGGTGGCTCATCCCGATGGTGTACGCATCGGGAAAGGCCAGGCAAAGCTTGCCCGCCACATCGGCGTGGTTTTTCCGCACGATGTTGCGCTCGCCGCCGACATACTGCGCCGGCGTTTGAACCTTGGGCAGGATGTGCCGATGGAGTACTTCCCTGATCGCGTTGCTCATAAACCTTTTCACCCTCGATCTATCTCTGGTCTGCGGCTGATGTCCGGCGTTCCCTTTGTAGGATACCCGCGATCGCCCAGCCCGGCGAGGCGAAAGCGCGTTCCCCTCGTCTTCCGTCCGCGCTCTCCGCGTCCTCCGCGGTAAAAAATTAGGGCCGCGACCGGGGATTGCGGAGATAATAGAGCCGCCCATCCTCAGCCCCGCCGAGAAAATCAGGCACGCCGTCCCCTTCGAAGTCGACCGTCGTCGGGCTGACGTCGTGTCCCTCGATGTTCTGCGGAGCCAGCGTGCCGGCGCGCTGGAACCGCCAGCCATCGGCATCGCGCCGCAGCCCGCGATAGAGATCGGCGTTGCTGGAATTGAGCAACAAGTCGAGCTCGCCGTCGCCGTCCCAGTCGACCACGGCCAGCTTGCGGCGACCGCTCCCTCCGCCGCTCTTATCGTTGAGCCGCAGCGGCCGGCCGTCGGCATCGCGAAAGGCGCGTTCGGGAGGCAGCAAGACGAGCTGGCCATCGCGCTTCTCGCGGCGAAACCAACTGAGGTAGCCTTCGACGTCGAGCATCGCTAGATCGACCAGGCCGTCGCGATCGAAGTCATGCACGACCGGCGTCGTGCGCCACTGAGTGACCAGCTCTTTGCCCGCCGGCGTCCACCACGTCCACGCAGGCTTGGGTGGCGGAACGCTCGGCCACTCGACTTCGATCGCTGCCGGAGCGGCCAGCCGCGGCGCGGTGCGCGTGCCGATATTCTTCAGCCACTGGACGCGCCCCAGAATCGAATTGAGCACGATATCGGGCAGGCCATCGGCATCCCAGTCGGCCACGCTGAACGTCGTGTATCCCCACTTAGCCTCGGCCGGTCCTTGGATGCTCATGTTCTTGCCGGCCATCACGCGAAAGACTTTGCCGCCCGCTTCGAGCCGCACCGGAGCGGCCCACTTGGGCAGAGCCGATTTCTGCGGGGAGCTGCTTGAGCTATCAGCCGGACCGAGGTTTTCAAACCATTCGATGTAGCCGGCTGTGTTGCCCGAGAGGATGTCGGTGTCGCCGTCGCCATCCCAATCGAATCCGACCGGCGTCGCCAGCGCGCCGCACTTGAGCTTGTCGGCTCGTTGTTGGAAATAGCGTGGCGGCAAAAACTGCGGCGGACCGTGCGGTGTGTCGTGCGATGGTCGGCGGGCGGTGCTCCAGGGGCTGACATTCTCGACCAGCGCGACACGGCCGTCTTCGTCGCCGACGATCAAGTCCGCATCGCCATCGCGGTCCCAATCGAATGCCACCGGCACGATCATCTCGAGGTCCATCGCCAGCGGCTGACCATTGGCCGCATTCAGCTTTGCACCGGCTGCGTACTCGGGACGCGTGCGCGAGCCGATGTTTTCGAAGTAAGTAAAGCTGTCGAGAAACTCGCCGCAGAGCAGATCGAGATCGCCGTCGAAATCAAAGTCGACGAAATTCGGCGAGGGGCAGCCGAAGACATCGAGCGTCCGGCCGCCAGCGGCGAGCTTGACCGGCTGGTCATACTCGGGCTCGGCCGAAGAGCCGCTGTTGTGAAATAGAATCACAAAGCCATGCAGCGGGCCATTGGTCCACTCGCCTTGTGCATTCCACGCATCGTCCCACCCGTAGTCGCTCCAGTCTTCGATGCCGACGACCAGATCGAGCGCGCCATCGCCGTCGTAATCGACGTAACGCCACTGGTTGTGCCTGACCTTGGGGCCCTTCTTTTGTGTTCCTTGCGGCTTATAAAAATTGCCCGGTATCGCCAGCTTGCGACGCTGCTCGGTTCCGGTCTTGGCAAAGTCCAAGTACTCGATGCCGGGCGACATCACTCGCAATTCGTTGCCGACGTAGCTGGGCATGACGTAATGTACCGTCGAACTGAGGCGCCGCCCGGGCTCGAAGATCGGCAACTTGTTCTCCGACGTGTCGCCGCTCTTGTTCTCGAACAACCAGACTCCATTGGATGGCTTGTCGGGACACGAGACGATCAGATCGAAGTCGCCATCGCCGTCAGCGTCCCAAGGCACCGGCCAGGCCCAAAGTCCAACGCCCAGATCGACGACCAGGCCGGGATGGTTGTAAGCCAGCGGCTCGAGCGACTGCCCGCAACTGACTCCCGAGGCAGCGCTGGCCATCGCCAGCCAGAGACAGCTCCAGAGCAGTTTCTTCAGGGCCGCACCGGTGCGCCAAAAACAAAACATAGTCGTGTTCGCAAGCAAAAAGGTTGAGTCGGTTTACTGATGCCGAGCGTTTGCAGCCCGCCTGCCGCGAGGCGTATACTGAGCTCCGCATCATCCTAACAGCCGGTTCATGATCGTTGGACGCCGCTTGCCTCGCCAGTGTCTGGTGCGTCTCGGTTGGGGACTGGCCGAGCCGGCGCCTGCCTGCGGTGATTCCTGCTTTGCATCGTGTTAGAAGC
>JBQCEI010000814.1:0-4427 GCA_051960375.1 Aureliella sp.
CATGAAGCGAGCGACCGCTTGTTTGAAGTCCGCGATGCCGTTGTCAGCATAGCCGCGGTTCTCAGGGCGATTGATCTCAGCGGCCATCTGCTCGCGGACGACCTTGGCAGCCATGCTGTCGTTCTCGCCGATGCCGAAGTCGACCAGCGGCCGGTCGGGATAATCGGCCAACGCCTTGCGCTTGGCGCGTTTGATCTTTTCGAACTTATAGATCTCGGTTCCCTTGCCGTAACCCGCACCGCCGATGCGCTCTGCAAACAACTGTTGGAAATAAGGTTCTGCAGCCAGTGTGGTATCCATGCGATTCCTGATCGAACGTGAAAACGTGAGGATTGGGTCAACAACCGGGAACGAAAAAGAGACGCGAACGCCGAGGGCATTCGCGTCTCCAAGGTAAGTTATCGGCCGGTAAGCGGCAAGCGTCGTGGTTTTTTGGCTGTTGAGTCGCGAAGCGACGGCACGCAATAGCCTGGGACGCAAGTCCCAGGTTGCGGCCGCAGACACAGCCACCTGAGTCGCGAAGCGACGGCATGAGGCATGAATGGATCTGCAGCCTCGAGTTTAAGACCCCTCACCCCCGGCCCCTCTCCCCGAAGCGGGGCGAGGGGAGAGTAAGGCAGTTAGCCATTGAAGTCGCTGGCGTCGAGTTCTATTGTGCCCTGTTCGTTCATGCCGGGATTGAGGTCGATTTCGATCGCGCCTCGCTTGACCGGAACGGTCTTGCCGTTGATTTTGACTTCCTTGAAGCGACCCGCTTCTTGCCACAGCTTCAGCTTGATCTTGCCGGTGGGCAAGCCTTTGATCTCAAGCTTGCCGTCCTCGTCGCTCACGCCGACGAACGGATGATCGAGGACAACCACGTTCGCCTTCATCCAGCTGTGGCTGCCGCAGGTTACGGGAATCGGAGCCGGTTCAGCCTTGGTGATCTTCATCTTCATCGATCCCTTGGCAGGGATCTGCTTGTTGGAAGGATCGTTTTCCAGGAAAGCGAAGTTCGCATTGTGGCCTTCCGGGTCGCTGTTCTTGACTTCCAATTCCTGTCCGGCTTCCAAGATGAGCAAGTGCGGAACGAAGCGGCACTTGTTGTTGTCGAGCACCGGCTTGGCGACGACCGGTTCCTTCAACGACGGATCAGCCTTCTTGGGGTCGAACGACTTCGGATCGGGATACAACAGCACGTTGGCGATGCCGTTGTTCTTTTCGTTGACGATCAAACTTTCCGTGGCGATCTTCAGCGTGCCGCAGTAGGCGCCGGTCGTGGCGATCGGCTTCGGAGCCGGAGCCTTGCCCTTGAGCACGAACGTCGCTTTCACATCGGCGTAGTCGGCAGCCTGAGCGGAACTGGCGATGCCCGAGGCTGCAACCGCCAAGGCACACAGCGCAAGTGCGAATATCTTCTTCATCGAAGTGTCTCTCTTTCAATGCGAAACCGGAATCGAAGTCAGGCACCGATTGCCTGCGATGCGAGTAGGTGCAAAGCCACTCGCTACGAACAAACTTTTTTACATGCAGTTTCTGCAAACGCGAGGTGATCGCTCTTGCAGCTCGTTGAATCTCTCAGCCGGCACGCGTTAGCGTCCGGTTCTTTGCCGACGTGCCATGCCGATAACCGAATGGCCGATTACCGGGACTAATGCCCGCCGGCTGATCGCATGCGGCTTGCATCGGATAACCGTGTAGCATGCGCGCGGGTCAAGGCGGGATGGTTGTCGGCTGGGCAGGTTTTGAGGTTCGGACTATGGTGTACCAGTCGGCCCCATCCGTCAAGAAAGTGCCCCCCGATTATACCTTTTGAAGTTGCGCTCTTCCCAGTGCGGCACCGGCTATGCCAGTGTCTTCTGCTTCGAAGTTGAAGCGTCAGAAACACCGGTGCAGCGTTCCAATGCAAATCCCACTTTGGCGCGGAAATACTGCAAGCCGGTTCGCCATCAGCGGATGTCTAGGGCGTTGAGCGCGGTAAACTTCGAAAAAAGAGCACTGGCATAGCCAGTGCCACACGGACTGGGACCAAAAGCTCAATTTCAAAAATTATACCTTGCCCCCCTGTTAACGGTAAGCGGTGATGCTCTGCGTCCTCAACGTCGTCGGTCTGACTCCCAAGCTCCTGCCCCACGCGCCGCGACTGGCTGCGCTCGGTACGGCTCGCAGTTGGCGCAGCCCGCTGCCGGCGGTGACCTGCACTTCGCAAGCGACCATGCTGACCGGCCTGGCCCCGCGCGATCACGGCGTCGTCGCCAACGGTTGGTACTACCGCGACACCGCTGAAATCCGTTTTTGGCAACAAGCCAACTCGCTCGTCCAGGGCGAAAAACTCTACGAGGGGATCAAGACCGCCAAAATGTTCTGGTGGTTCAACCAGCATGCGCCGGTCCAGTGGAGCGCGACGCCTAAGCCACACTACGGCAGCGACGGCTCGAAGGTTTTCGATATTCTCGATCAAACCGGTTGCGGTCTTACCAAGCGCTTGGGCCCATTCCCGTTCCATGCCTTCTGGGGACCGAAGGCGGGGCTGGCTAGTTCGCAGTGGATCGCTCGCGCTTCGGCCATCGTGCTTCGCGAGAACAAGCCCGAGCTGACGCTCGTCTACTTGCCCCATCTGGACTACGACTTCCAGCGCTACACCGAGCACGATCCCCAGCGCGTGGCCGAAGTCGATCGCTGCGCCGGCGAAGTCATCGATGCCGCCGAAGTAGTCGGCGCTCGCGTGATCGCCGTGTCGGAGTACGGCCTGGTCGGCGTCTCGCGCGCTGTGCACCTCAATCGCCACCTTCGCCAAGCCGGCTGGTTGGCGGTTCGCAACGGACCGTTCGGCGAGCAATTGTTGCCGGGGGACTCAGCGGCTTTCGCCGTGGCCGACCATCAAGTGGCGCACCTCTACGTGCGCGATCCCGGCATGCGCAACGAAGTGCGCGACATGGTCAGCAAGATCGAAGGAGTCGATCGAGTCGTTGCGCCGGAGGAACTCGAGCTTGATCATCCGCGGAGCGGCGACTGGATCGTCCTGGCCAAACCCGACGCCTGGTTCACGTATTACTTCTGGCTCGATGACCAAGTGGCTCCCGACTATGCCCGCACGGTCGACATTCACCGCAAGCCGGGCTACGATCCGGTCGAACTGTTCATGACCTCGATGCCGCGAGCCATGCTTAGGCTGGCTCAAAAGAAGCTCGGCATGCGTTATCGCATGGACGTGATTCCGCTCGATGCGACGCTCGTCAAAGGGAGCCACGGCTTGCATCCGTCGCCCGAAGACGGACCGCTAGTGATTGGCCCAACGCCGCCGGGCGACATGCGCGAGTTCAAAAGCTATGTGCGCGGGTTGCTCTGAAGAAAATTTTTACCGCGGAGTCGCGGAGAGCGTGGAGTAAAACAATGGGTCAGACAGTCTCCGCGCTCTCTGCGTTCTCCGCGGTAAAATTGGCTCGCTTACTGATTCATCTCGACGCTCGGATGAACGGCCGGCGCCGCAGTGCCCGGTGAAAAGCTGGGCGGATCGCTCGCCGGGAACGATTCCTGGGACGATTCATCGACCACATCTTGGGCACAGCATTCGGAGTATTCCTCGGTCGGGCACCAGCACTGTTCTTGTGCTGCGTCGTGCTCCTGGTCGGCCCACGGGAAGACATCGGTGCCATTGCGATAGAGCATGTAGCCGATCGCAACCGGCGCCAGCACGCGCAGCGGTCGCGGCATCAAAAAGCACACCGCTGCGGTCGCTGCGCTAGCAATCCAGAATTGGCTTGCGGAGTCATAATTCATCTTCATCGCCACGCTTCCTTATTCTAGTGAGCTCGGTCCTGCCCGGACCTCGGCCCTTTCTTGCAGGCTTGGCTCTCAGCTCAAACGCTATCGCACTGCACCGGCCGCCCCGCGCTGTACGCTAAGCGGCCTCGCAGGTGCGCACCGGGCTCCCACGGGCCCCGCCGCCGAGCAAACCGACGACGGCGCACGCCAAAGCTTGGCTTGCCGCCGTGAACGCCTGCATTGAAACTTCTCATGATTTCAACATGCAAATGGCGGGCCCATCAGCTGATTCCGTTTTCCGGTGGCTGACAAAACGATGCGGTTCGACGATGATATCGGGCTGTACCATTACAGCTCAACACATCTCTGAAACAGAGTTGCACTCTTCTCGTAACCCGACGCGTAACGGCCTGTTGATTTATTCGCTGAACGCAGTTTAAACATTAGCCGCAGGGCGTTAGCCCGCGGTTGGCCGCAAGAAACCGGACGCTAACGCGTGCCGGCTGATTAAATCAACAGGCCGGTAAGCGAGGGACGCGCTCCGCCACAAAGCCTGATAACCCATGCTTCCTGAAGACCCCTCCCCCCCGCCCCCTCTCCCCGAAGCGGGGCGAGGGTATAGACGATTTTTGGAGCGCGTGCGCGACGATTTTCTTCTCTCCCCCTCGCCCCGCTTCGGGGAG
>JBQCEI010000815.1:0-6488 GCA_051960375.1 Aureliella sp.
GAGGTCTTGAGGAAGATCCGCGCCGGCGGCATCAATCAAAACACCGCGGTCTATTTGTGCACCGCCAAAACTCACGAACTCGATTTGCTCAAGCTTCAGGCCGAACTGAACATCGAAGGCGTGTTCCACAAGCCATTTTCGCCGCGCGACTTGGTATCCACCCTGCATGGCGCGCCGGCTTCATCCGGCTGCACCTAAGGACGCCGGACGCAGTTTAAGGATGATGCTATGCCCACGCGCGCCCCGCGAAAACGAACCGCTCAGTCCACCGCTCATCTGGTCATCATGGGACTGGTCGTCTTTTGCAGTGGTTGGCTGGCGGCGCGAGCTTGGTTTGAGCCGCATGCGGCCGCTTGGATCACGCCGACCGCTGTCGGCTTGGCAGCGTCGCTCATGGCCGTGGTCCTCAGCTCTTTGGCCAGTCGCCTCGCCCGGGCCGATTTTCTCGACCGTCAACTCAGCGGTCTCGCCGCAGCCGCACATGGCGCGGTCGATCTTGATGCGCTGGAACTGATTCTGCCTCGGAGCTTCGCCGGACAAGGCTGGAACGCTCTGGTCGGTGCCGCTCGCGATCGGGCTATCGATCAAGGGCTCGAGCGTCGCGATGCCGCCGGGCTCAAAGATCCGATGCATGAACAGCTCGTCCGCGGCCTGCGAAGCTTGCCCGATGGCTTGGCGATCACCGACCGGCAAGGCGTTCTGCAGTACTACAACCAAGCCTGGAATCTGCTGGTCGGTCAGCCCGCCGATACCGACAATTTTGCGAAACCGCTGGTCGAGTCTTTGCGACTGGAACGTTTCCTCGACGGCGACCAACACGCTGCGCATATCACCAGCGGCAGCGGTCCGCTGACGATCAAACTGCTACTGACCAATGACATCGCCGACGGCGTTTTGCAGCTCAGCCGCGTACCGCTGGACGGTCGCCTCCAGGATAGCGCGGGCTTCGTCTGGCAACTGCGCGATGTAACGCAGCAATCGCTGGCTAATCAGTCGCACGAGCAATTCCTCAGCTCGGCGACGCACGAACTGCGCACGCCGATCACCAACATCCGCGCTTACGCCGAATCGTTGGCCGATATGGAAAATGCGACTCCTCAACAGCAGCGCGGGTTCTTCAACGTCATCACCAGCGAAGCGATTCGCCTGGGACGCCTGCTCGATGACTTGCTAAACCTGCAGCAACTGCAAGCCGGTTCGATGACGCTCCAGTCGGCCAACTTCGACGTCCAGCGCATGCTGCATGAAGTCGAAGGGCACATTCAGCCGCTGGTCGAAGAGCGCGGTTTGAAACTGGTCTCGCGCATCGCGCCGAACGTCAAACCGATCTACGCCGACAAGGAAAAACTGACCGCCTGCTTGGTCAACCTGCTGGGCAACGCAGTCAAGTACACGCCCGAAGGGGAAATTCGCTTGATCGCCGAACAAGTGCCCGGTGCTTTGGTTATCAGCGTCGAAGATACCGGCATCGGTATCGCCCCGGAGAACCTGCCCAAATTGTTCGACCGCTTCTTCCGCTGCGCCGACGAACGCGTGCAGCAAGTCGAAGGCAACGGCCTGGGCCTGGCCTTTGCCCGCGAAGTGGTCGCGCTGCATAACGGCCAGCTGACCGTCGAGAGCGAACTGGACCAAGGTTCGCGCTTCACCGTTCGCCTGCCTTTGCCATCGAACTAAAGCGGGAGAATCAGCCATGGATTCGAGCTTGATCCAAGTACAAAAAGTGGGCGTCGTCACGGTGCTCAAGCCGCAGTCGGCTCTCGTCGGCGAGTGCCTGGGCGCATGCCGTCGGCAATTCAACGACTGTTTGCAGACGCTCAAGTCGCGGCTGATCATCGACCTGAGCGAAACGACGCTCATCCAAAGCGAAGGACTCGAATTCCTAGTCGATGCCCAGCAAGCCTGCCTGCAGCGCGGGGGCCGATTGGCTCTAGCCGCCCCGACCGAACTGTGCGCCGATGCGCTCGAGATCAGCGGCTTGAAGGAATGCATCAGTCTGTTCTCCGATCTTCGTTCTGCCCTGAGTGACTTCGCACGATGACCAGCACCACGCACAACACGTTTGCAGCCGGCTCGCCAGTCGTCGCTCCCGCGAACCGAACGCTCAAGGCCGATGCGGCCCATGCGAGCGCCGGCGCCGTCGGACCGGCCAAGCCGATGCCGCTGGGCCAGCGGCTGGTCCACGCCGGTTTGATCACGGGCGATCAGCTGGAAGGGGCTCTGGCTTCGCAGGGCAAAGCGGGCATGCGCCTGGGCGAGACGCTGGTGTCGCTGGGGCTGATTTCAGAATCGGACCTGTTGCCGCTGGTCGCTGCCCAGCTCGGCTTTCCGGCCGTTCGGCTGCGCGAAGGCTTAGTCGATCCGGCGGTCGTCAAATGCATTCCGCGTCCGCTGGCCGAGAAGCACGCCTGCCTGGCACTGTTCCGCGTGCATTCGACCCTGGTCGTGGCGATGGCCGAGCCGCAGAATTTGGAAGTCGTCGATTTTCTCGCCGAGAAGACGGGCTACCAGATTCGTCCGGTGCTGGCCCTGCGCTCGTCGATCGAGCGGCTGTTGGCCCGCTGCTATGAAGCCGACTTCCAAGTCGATGCGATTACCGCCGATTTGGATGATGGCGCGATCGAACTGCACAGCGATGAAGTTCACTTCGACACCGACAGCTTGCACGTGCTGGCCGACGGCAGCCCGGTGGTCAACCTGGTCAACTACTTGATCGTCCAGGCGACGCGTCAAGGAGCCAGCGACATCCACATCGAACCCGCGCAGCGTTTCAGCCTGATCCGCTTCCGCGTCGACGGCGAACTACGCGAAATCCTCCGCCCGAGGCGCGATCTGCATCCGGCGGTCGTCTCGCGTATCAAAGTGATGAGCAAGCTGGACATCGCCGAACAGCGCAAGAGCCAGGACGGTCGCTTCAATGTGCTCGTTGACAATCGCGAAGTCGACTTGCGCGTTTCGACGCTGCCCACAGTGCTCGGTGAAAAAGTGGTGATGCGTATCCTCGACCGCACCGCCGTCACGTTCAACCTCGACAAGCTCGGCGTGCCGGCCGGCCAGCTCGCCAAGTTCAAATACATCCTCCGCCGCCCTCACGGTTTGGCCTTGGTGACCGGTCCAACGGGCAGCGGCAAGACGACGACACTGTATTCCTGCGTCGAAACGGTCAAGCACTCCGGCGCCAACATCGTCACGGTCGAAGATCCGGTCGAATACCAGTTGGAGATGGTCAACCAGGTGCAGGTGAACGCTGCCCGACAGATGACCTTCGCAAACGTGCTGCGAAGCATATTGCGGCAAGACCCCGACATCATTCTCGTCGGTGAGATCCGCGATGCCGAGACGGCCGAAGTGGCGATCCAGGCCGCGCTGACTGGTCACTTGGTATTGAGCACGCTGCACACCAACGACAGCGCGTCGAGCGTCACGCGTTTGCTCGACATGGGAATCCCGGCTTACAAAATTTCGGCCGCTCTGGTCGGCGTGGTGGCTCAGCGCTTGGTTCGCAAGATCTGCTCGCGCTGTCGCTCGACGTACTATCCAACGCCCGAACAATTCCGCCTGGCCGGTTATGCCGAAGCGCCCAAGCAGCAGTTTGCTCGCGGCCAAGGCTGCGAAGCGTGCTTCGACACTGGCTACGCGGGCCGGCAAGGTGTGTTCGAAGTGTTGCAGGTCGATGCGCATGTGCGCGAGCTCATCAACCGCCAGGCGAGCCTCGATGAACTGCGGACAGCTCTCGGGCAGCAGTCGGGCACGACGTTGCTCGAAGAAGCCCGGCTGGCCGCCGAGCACGGCGTCACGACCATCGACGAAGCGATCCGCGTAGCTCTTACCGATTAATCACCCGCTGCATCAGCGAAACCAAAGTCATGCCCGCCGTCGCTCCCAACTTGAATGCTACGCGCACACAGCCCGCCGATCCGCGGGCGAGTACCGCTGCGTGGACGCAGAACGAACCGAGCGAGTCGGCGGAGGAAACGCGTTCGCTTACCGACACTTTCTCCGACTGGATCCCGCGGGCCAAGCGAGCCAAGCCCAAGGAAATGTTCCTGATGTGCCGGCAGATGGCTCTGCTGCTCGAAACGGGAGTCGATTTGACCGAGGCGCTCGATCTGGTGGCCCAGCAAATCAAGAGCGTCCGCCTGCAAGAGTGCCTCGACGAGATCCGCGATGCGATTTCGACCGGCGTGAGTTTGAGCTCGGCGGTGATGCGCCAGTCAGAAGTGCTCGGCGAAGAAACCGCAGCCACGCTCCGAGCCGGTGAAGCGTCGGGCCGGCTAGCCGATACGTTTCGCCAGTTAGCCGCCCGCATCGAAGAAGAAGTGCAACTCCGCGGCACGCTGACCAGCGCGTTGGCCTATCCACTGACGCTCTTCGGCGTTGCCCAAATCGTCGTCGGAGTGCTGGTCTGGTTTGTGCTGCCGCAGTTCGCCGACACGTTCAACAGCATGGCCGTCGATCCCCCTTGGTTCACCCAAGTTCTCATCGACGTGGCTGCCTTCATGCGCGAGCACCTGATCGCTCTGGCCGTCGGCGCCGTGATCGCAATCGTCGGTACCTTCTTTCTGATGCATCGTCCTGCGGTCCAGCGCGTCCGCGACCGCATCGCCTTTTCCAGCCCGCTGCTTGGGCCGGCCATTCGCAATCTGGCCACCGGTCAGTTCTTCGTCACTTGCGGCAACCTGCTGCAGAGCGGCATCCCGCTGCTGGAGGCGATTCGACTGGTGCGCGGCGCGACGCGCTATGCTCAGCTCAAGGACCTGGCCGACACGTGGGAAGCCGAAGCCCTCGACGGACATGGTTTGACGCAATGTATGAGCGAGTTCGATTTTTTGCCCGATGGTGCCAGCGCGATGCTGATGACCGCCGAGAAAACGGGAAAGCTCGATACGGTGCTGATCCAAGCTGGCCAGTATTACCGCGCCGAAGGCACGTCGCAGATCAAGACGGTGCTCAAGGTCTGTGAGCCGCTAATCATTCTGGTGCTCGGTGTGTTCGTCGGCGGCGTGGTCGCTTCGGTGCTCCTGCCTATGCTCGATATCCAGTCGGCTCAGCTGTAACAGGAAGGCCCCTTCAAGATGATCGCCGCCGCTAACCGACAATTGCGCTTTCGCACGCTGGCCAGCATGCCGGCCACTCAATCGACGCTGGGAATCGATATCGGATCGCAGTGGACCAAGGTGGTTTGGGCGCGCTGCGGAGCTTTCGGCCGGCCCGAGCTCGCATGTTTGAGATTGCCAACGCGCTCGACTGGCGATCGCGACTCCGCGCAAAGCATGAACTGGGCGCGGCGCGATTTTCAAAAGCTAGCCGGCCAGCTGCGCGCCGCCCTGCGCAATGCGAGGATCGGACGACTGCAGCGCGTCGCCGCTACGGTTTCCATGGCCTGGTGCGACGTGCGCAGCTTGGGCTCCGATGGCGCCTCGGGGGCTGCATCCCAAAAGAATCTCGAAGCGCGCATGGCGGCCGCATCGGGCGACGGAGAACCACAATGCGTAGCCGTCTTGCCGCGCCGCGCCGATGCCGACGAATCGCTGGAGGCGGAGCGCGTGCTATGCGTGCCGCAGCGCTTGGCGCTCGATATCTCTGAAACGCTCGATGAACAACGTTTGGAAGTCCACGTGCTCGACGGCGCCCCGTGGTGCATGGCTCGCGCGCTGATGCGGGTCGCGCAGCCCGCCGATCTCGAAGTCATGCTCGACTGGGGACATCAGGCCGTCACGCTCGTCGCCTGCCAGAACTCGGAACTGGTCTACTCCCGCAAGTTCGAATGCAGCGGACTGATTCAAGTGCTAGCCGGCATGCGCCGCGATTTTCAGCTCTCCGAAGCCGAGTGCCATCGCCTGCTGCTGCGCATGCACGCCCAAACCCAATCCACTGCCGAAGGCCGCAGGGCCGGCGATGTGATTGCCGGGCTCCTGAACGAGCACGCCACTGCGATGGCGAAACAATTTCATATCGCGATGCGCTATCTCGAATGGCGCTTGCCCAAGCATCCCCTCAAGCAAGTCTGGATCTGCGGCGGCGGGGCGCAAATACCGAATCTTTTGCTGCACCTTTCGACTCAGTTCGGCATACCTTTCCAACCCTGGAGCTGGATGCCGGCCACTGGGCTACCGACCCTGCCGGCCGATATGGCGATCGCTTCGGCGCTCGTGCGGTGGGAGTGAGCCATGAATCATCTCTCTGCCAATCTCCTTCCGAAGCATATTCTCGAACGCCAACAGGCCAGGCGTTTGCTGCGCATGTGGATTCGGATGATGGTCATATGCGGTCTGCTGGCTGGTATGGCGAGCTACTTTTCCATGCTGGCCAAAGATCAGTCGATTCATACGCTGGTCGCCAGCCAGGAATCGGCCCGGCAAGCGCGACGGGTGATGCACGAAATCGCCGGACACCGGCGGAGCGTTCAGCAGTTGCAGAAATTGAAGAGCGATCACGCGCGACTGCGGTCGGTGCATCCGCCATTGGCAGTGCTCGGATTGCTCGAATCG